>DATFTU010000439.1:0-16362 GCA_035261565.1 Bacteroidia bacterium | reverse complement strand
ACCATTAACTTTCATATAAGTCCTGAAATACATATTAGTTCCAGTTATTAAATCTTTCAGGTATGTATTTATAAAATTATTTTTATTGACTGCATCAGTGTTTGAAGTTGAAATAAAATTTTGTACAACAGTATTGCCATTATATTTATTGTTTGTTTGAAGGTTAATTATAAAACCCGTGTTTACTGAAGTTGCAGGAGTACCGCCCATATTTTGCTCAAAACCGGTATTAAGACTAAAAGTGGTAGAACTGGTTTTAGTTCCTGTAGCAACCAATTGAAACATTTGCATGGCTGACTTGTCTTGCACATAGGCATAATCATCCGATTCATAATCTATATTTATAATGCCGCCTGAAGGGAGTTTTATACTACTTAGCTCCCATGATGAAGCATTATCATCTTCCGGAGTTCTTCCACTGGAGTTTGTAGTTTGATCCTGAGTTACATAAGGAAACTCTGCATTAGATAAAGAAGAATTAGAACTACATAAAACGCCTGTAGCTTCGGGCTTATAATTTCCCCAGCGGTTATAGCCACGCATATCGTAGCTATGGTTGTATGTAGAAACCAAAGAACCTGTATGATACGGATCGCAATAGGTAAAAACATAAGGACTAAATAATCCTTTGGTGGAGTTGCCATATGTAAAAAACAGTTTAGTAAGTGTTAGTTTACCTGTACCAAAGCTGGTACCGTTAGCAGTTGATGGGTTAAAGTTTTCGATACCAGGGCATAGGGTATAAGCATACTCAAAATTAACTCTTTTAATTAGCGTTGGTGTTGTATTATATGTAACAGCACTTTCAAAATCTGCTCTTGAATAAAGAGAAATTGATTTAAGGTACCTGCTTTGATTTCCTGACCGGTAAGTTGCCGTTGGCAAACCACCGTTTTCTCCTGCCGCTCCCCAAGCATCGGCACGCAAAGTATCTGTCGGGTCATTTAATTGAAATACGGCTACATAATTTTTTGTTTTTACGTAATGTAAATAGGCAGTTTCTTTTTTGCCATATACATAATTTCCCTGATCATCTAAGTCTCGCGTTTTAAAATTCTCATTGTAGTTAGCCATATTTTGCGCATAAGGAGTTCTCCAATTATATGCTGAATCTCCTGCTACTGTATTTGCGCCACTAGTATTACCTGATACAGGATAGTCGTTATTTGCCTGATATTCAAAACTTGTATAATTTCCAAAATCATCATAACTAGGACCATTTCCACTTAAATCAACATAATCAGGAGAAAGAACTGCTGTTAATAAATAAGAATGTGCATAAGCAGGAAGTGTGGTTCTTGAAAAATAATGGTCAACTCCGTTTTGATTATTAATAGAGTTGTCGACATCAGGTGAATAATTTACATATCCTCCCTGAGGAGAAGCTAAACAATGGTTATGTCCTGAAGAGTTAAAAGATACTTCTCTTTGTGTTATATTATACAAAGGTTTTCCGTAAATATATCTTTGACCATTTGGCTGGCTGATAGACATTTGCCCAATGTGATTAGGTTTTGCATATGAGTTTGCATAAGAAGGGTTTAACATAAAGCTGCTTTCAGATTTTTTTAGATATGATATTTCTTCTGATCGCTTGTCTCTGTTTTTATTATAATTAATATTTAGGTTTGCACCACCAGATGAATATTCATTAGTTGTATAAGTTTTATTCCCATCATAAGCCGTAACCATTTTTTCTGTTCCATAGTATGTAAATGAGTCATACATATCTTGTTCCAAATAATCTCTAACAGGCGTACTTCCTAATAATGATGCATATGAATTGGGTACAAAACTTGAGTTAACATTTGAAGACGGGTATGCTGCCGGTATAGAATTTGAGGTTATAATATTGGCCGTTTTTTCTCCTGCTTGTTTAAAATAAGCCGGTTCGTAATTTGGGTTTGATGGATCTGCTCCCCTAGGGCCTAAATTAGAGATCAAATGATTATCTCCTGTCCACTTACCAGAAGTAGTGTTTAAGTTGGTTACTACAACATCTACACCTACTTGGGTTAAATCTCCTACTGAAACAGACGCTCCCAAACTTACACTCGTATTTGTATTGGTAGCTTTGCTATCAAAAACATAAGCTGCATCATTTCTATGCAGGCGATAAGACCCTCCGGCACCTTGACCAGATACTGAATAAATATCGTATGTATGATTGGTAACGGGTAAGCCGGGGGTGTTAACCGAAAATTCCCCATCTTTTTCTCTATTAAAATCTAACATCACTCTATCTAAATTAGCCCCGTTATGCTCATACATATAACCATAAGCAGGGAAAGTATTTGTATTGGTTTCTAAAAATTGAGTGGCAAAATAACCACTTCCATTTACGGTGATATCAGCAGTAAAAATAGTTCCTCCCACACGTGCATTAAACATTACACTTGCGTTTTTCATATTCATTTGTACTTGTGGAATAAAAGACGGAGCTCCAAAGCTAAAAGTTGATGCGTGGCTGGCACTTCCCCATTCCTGACTTGATTTATGGTTTTTGGCCTTTCCGCTTTGGTCTACTGAAGTGGTAATTGTTAATGCTTTTAATCCAACACGCGAATTATAAGAAGTACCAATACCAACTTTAGCAGTAGGGCTATCATCATTTTTACCAGCTTGGTCCTGTTTAGCAGAAAAACTTACAGAAGGAGAAATAGTTAAACCATCTGTATTAGAAGAGTTAAATCCTAAACCACCTGAGAGAGGCCCTTTACCACTTTTGCTAGAATTTAAGGTAAGAGAAAGTGATTGTTCAATTCCCATACCAACATAATTATTATAATTTATATTTAATCCAACGTTTAAACTTAATGCTGTAAAACCGGCTAATGCAACACCCAGTCCGGCTCCTACACCTACAGTAATATTATCTTTAATGTTATTTTCTTTCACTACCTGATCTGAGCCTCCATTAAAATCATCCGGGAGCCCTCTCATATCTCTGTTTACAACTCCGGCATTAATATTCCAGCCTAATCCAACCCAACTTGCTTCCTGATCCATAGTAATACCAGAATGGTAACTAATATTAATAGGGTAACCATCTACATCTAATAAAGGAATATTATAATTAAAATCTCCTGAAAAAAGATCTACCATTTCTGATGTGGCAACGGGCTCAAAACTTTGAACTTCAGGCTGACTAGGACCGGTAGTTAATGCCAAGGCAGCCGTTGGAAATATAACATCATTTAAGATTGTTATTAACGTAAACCAAACTAATACTTTTTTTAAATGTTCTTTCTTCATAGCCTTTATTTTATTTTCTAATACAAATGCGGGAGGTCAATTAAATTTTTTTCAGGTATAGTAAATTGTACTTTACCTGTGCCAAAATTTCTGTCCTCGTAAATAAATCTTTTTTCTTTTGGTTTTTCTTTATTTGGATTTTCAAATGCAATTAAAAAATTACCAAAAGGCTCTACATTAAAAGTTCTTTCAAAATGAAACATTCTACATGGCAACGTATCTTCGCCATCTACTAACTGTAAATCTTTTTGCATTTCAAATGAAAAATAACTTACGCGTTCGTCATATGTTTCTCCATTAGACATGTTAAATTTTAAAAATTCATCAGGGAAGTCTTCGATTTTAATACGTAAGGTATAGTATTGCATTTGCGAAAGAAAAGAGATTTCTTTTTTTATATTATCCTTAGGCAGGCTATCTAAAGGATGGTCTTTTATAAAAATATATTCTGAAGGCCGGTATTGTAAAGAATAAACAGTTTCGCCAATTTTTTTTTCTTGCCTTAATTTATTAGAGGGATCTTCCACCCACTTTAACAAATCAACAGGCTCTTTAACATCTGCAGCTAATAAAGATGAATTATCTTTATCATTATTTATAAAAGAAAATATACTTCCTGCGCTATGAGAAGGATTTTCTGAGCAAGAACCTAATAAAGTTGCCAGAAAAACAATAGAAAATATATGTTTGATTTGACACATTAGTTTACTCCTTTGTATTTTGAATTTGCAAATTTTATCATCTCTTCGGTTATATTGTTTTCTTCTTTACTATACAAAACTTCTCCACTACCGCCATAACCAAATATGTAGTTTAATTTATTTGCTTTACCATAATCTTCAATATATTGAGTAAGTTGTTTCAAAATTTTCTCATCATAATCTTTTATAGTCGCAGCATTATCTTCTGAAAATTCATTTTTACGCCTTATAAAAGTTTCTTTGTCAACTTGAAATTGAGCTATTGCATTATTATCTTTTCCTCTTGACATGTCAATTTTTTTCCCCAAAACTTTTAATTGAACTTCCATACTATCTATAATTTTTTGTCTTATAGATTCTACTTTTTTATATTTTGCCTCGTATTCTTTCTTCATATCAAAAGCATCATATAATTTTTTTATTTCTATATATTTATTTTTAGGTGCATATGCTTTATCCCAAAAAACAAAACCAGTTAAGCAAATAACCAATATAAATGACAAATAATTCAAACTACGCATATAATACAATTAAATTTTAAATCTTAAATACAAAACTTCTCCTTTAGCAGTTGTTACTTCTAAGTAATAATACCCTGCCGGTTGTGTAAATGGAATATTAATAGAGTAAAGGTTAGTATTTGGTATTCTAGTTAAAGTAGAACCAAGGCTAACGGTACTTCTTGTTTTATCCATAATTCGATAATTAAGAATCCCTGAGTTGTATTTCTCCTCATACTTAAAGCGCAGTTTTTTATTTTTTCCTGTTAACACATAAAATCCACCATCTAATTGTTTTTTTAGTAAGTAATATGGTGGTTGTACTCCCGGCAGTACTATAGTACCTATAATAATTGTTTTACCAGTAATACTAAACATATTAGATTCTAAAGGAAATAATCCCCCATCTTGAGAAAGTCTTGCATCAGAGATTGCGCCTGTTGAATCAATATTATAAATTATGTTTAGCGTATCCATACCCAGGCCTGCACCAAAAAAGGATGTTGTTATAACACCATACCCACTATCGGGTAGAGTAGCACAAACGCTCTGTGTTCCCATAGCAATACCTGTCGCACTTATTCCTTGCCCTGTAATAGAATAAAATAGAGTATCGGGGCTATAAATTGTATCAAAACCAACCATTGAAATTACTTGATTGAACAAGGCTACGGTAACAGTGTCATTTACTGTTATAGTACAACCAAAAGAATTTGAAGCTGTAAGGGTATAAATAGTTGTTGTAGTTGGGCTAGCAATTGGATTTAATATAGATGGATTACTTAAACCCGTTGTAGGAGTCCAGCTATAACTTGTGGCTCCTGTAATACTTGCCCCTAAAATAGTACTTGCTACTGAACAAATAGTTATATTCTCCCCGGCAAATCCGATTGGAACCGGATTTACGTTTACAGTAACTGTTTGTGTGTTTATACAACCCGTTACTGTATTAGTTCCTGTTATTGTATAAGTTGTAGTTGTAATTGGATTAGCTACCGGGTTTGCACACACTGTACAACTCAAAGCTGTATTAGGTATCCAAGTATAGGTGTTTGCTCCACTAGCTGTAAAAGTGGTGCTTGAGCCTAAACATATAGCAGGAGATGAAGGAGATATACTTAGTGTTGGTAAAGCGTTTACATTAACTGTTACCGTTTTTGTATTTACACAACTGGTTACTGTGTTAGTACCCGTTACTATATAGGTTGTTGTTACTGTGGGCGTCGCCGATGTCGTTGTTCCCGTAGTAGTGCTCAATCCTGTACCGGGCGACCAGCTATAGGTATTAGCTCCACTCACTGTAAGCGTTGTTGCTGTCCCTGCACAAACTGTTGGAGACGAACTTACTGTCAAAGTCGGTAATGCATTTGCATTAACCGTAACCGTTTTTGTGTTTACACAGCTGGTTACCGTGTTAGTACCGGTTACCGTATAGGTTGTGGTTACGGTTGGGGTGGCTGATGTCGTTGTGCCTGTTGTGGTGCTCAACCCTGTACCGGGCGACCAGCTATAGGTATTAGCTCCACTCACTGTAAGTGTTGTTGCTGTCCCTACACAAACTGTTGGAGACGAACTTACTGTCAAAGTCGGTAATGCATTTACATTAACCGTAACCGTTTTTGTGTTTACACAGCTGGTTACCGTGTTAGTACCGGTTACCGTATAGGTCGTAGTTACAGTGGGGGTGGCTGATGTCGTTGTTCCTGTAGTAGTGCTTAAGCCGGTACCGGGCGACCAGCTATATGTATTAGCTCCGCTTACCGTTAATGTAGTAGCTGTTCCAACGCAAACTGTAGGTGATGAACTTACTGTTAAAGTCGGTAAAGTATTCACTGTTACTGTAGATGTTTTTGTGCCTATACATCCGGCTGAAGAACTAACAGTTACCGTATAAACAGTTGTAGTAGTCGGGGTTGCTGTAACACTTGCCGTACTAGAACTACTTAATGTACTACTGGGTGACCATGAATAAGTATAGGTACTTACCGGGCTTACGGTTGTGGTCAATGCTCCTGAACTTCCTATACATATTGCTGGAGAATTGACGCTTACTGTTGGTGTGGCATTAACTGTTACAGTACTGGTTAAAGTTGTTGTACAACTGGCCGATGAAGTAATTGTTACTGTGTACACAGTAGTACTGGTTGGAGTGGCTGTTACACTAGCTGTGGTAGTGCTACTTAATCCTGTTGAGGGTGCCCACGAATAGGTATATGTGCTAGCCGGACTAACCGTAGTAGTAAGTATTGCTGAATTACCAGAGCATATTGTAGCTGAGTTTACTGTTGGGGTTGCATTTACGGTTACTGTACTTGTTGCTGAAGATGAGCAGGTTGGTCCACGAAAAGCATTAGTTTCTGTTACTGTATAAACAGTAGTAACCATTGGGTTGGCCGTAACTGTACCATCAGTTGTTGAACTTAATCCTGTAGAGGGTGTCCAGGTATAAACTGATGCAGAACCTGCTGATAATGTTATGGAATTTCCTATACATATAATGCCTGAATTAACAGAAGGTGTTGGGGTAGTAAAAACTGAGTATGTATATACAGTTGATGCACTACAAGTATTAGCTCCGGTACCAGTTACGGTTAAAGAATAACCACTACCGGAAGCAGTAGGTGTAAATACCACTAAACTTCCTGTAGTAGTGCTTAATCCGGCAGAAGGGCTCCAAGTATAAGTACTAGCCCCACTGGCAGTAAGAGAATAAGATGTTCCTGTACAATACCAGCCATTAAGATTTGTTGTTAACGAAGGAACTGCATTAACCGTAGCTGTAACTGTTTTGGTGGATACACAACCTGCTGCACTTGTGCCGGTTACGGTATATGTGGTTGTTACAGTGGGGCTGGCGGATACATTGGTTCCTGTTGTTGTGCTTAAACCCGTTGAGGGTGTCCAACTATATGTGTTTGCTCCACCTACTGTAAAAGTGGTACTACTACCTGAACATATAGTTGCCGAAGGAGAAACTGATAAGGTGGGTAAAGAGTTAACTGTAATAGTGGATGTATTAGTTCCAGTACAGTTTGGAGGAATGAAGAATGTTTGTGTGCCTGATATGGAATACGTTGTAGTAACAGTTGGTGTTACTACAAGAGTTGAAGTGGTTGCTCCCGTGCTCCAAGAATACGTGGGAGCGCCGCTGGCCGTAAGGGTTACAGTTTGCCCGATACAAATACTGCTGGAAGGGTTATAAGCTATAGAAATAGTTGGTGTAGGATTTACGCCTACAGTGATGCTTGTTTTAGTCTGGCAACTGCCTGTTGTACCAGTTATGGTATAGGTGGTGCCGGTAGTTGGTGTGGCCACTACAACAGAGCCTGTTGACGCGCTTAAACTTGTCGAAGGGGTCCAGCTGTAACTCGTTGCTCCACTGGCAGTTAATGTGGAAGAATGACCCGAACAAATATTGGTAGCTGTTGCAGCTACTGTTAAACTTGGTACATAAGTTACTGTTAACATTGGACGATAAGATGCATTTACGGTATAGTTACTTGAAGCAATACCCAGCGCAGCGTACGTACTACTTTCGTTTTTTAACATTATTGCCCATCCATAGTTGGTTGATGGATTAGTTATCATATCCTGTATATGTGAAGTAACATTTATAGTATACGAAGTTCCCGCTGTTGCTGAGGTTGTTATCGGCCCAAAAAGAATTGTATCTGTAGTGCTTAACGTCGGTTGTCGATTCCAGGTAACAAGACTTTGTGTCCAAGCACTAGTTGCTCTTTTTAAGTATGCGGTATTAGGCTGGCTGGATCCCGCCTGGTTATTATTAGCATCGGTATGTAAAGTAAGTACGGCAGAACATACAACTGCGCTTGTAGGAATGGATGACACGTCAAATTTTAAATACCCCCTTGTTGAATAAGGCACCCCTGTATTTGTCCACCTATCGGCATCCAGCAACGCAGAGGTCCCGAAATTAACCGCTGTATCATTATTGGGGGTTGTTTCTGAAACCACCCAGGCATCTATTCCTGTTGTAGCATCAGGTTGTACCGTAAAAGTAGTTTGTGCTGTTGCTTGCTTAATAAGTAAAAAAGCAAAAACAAAGGGTAAAAAATATTTAAACATAAAGTAATCTTTTGATTCCTGTTTTGACAATTAATGTGTAAACCCTGCTCATTCCTAATCTAATTAATGGTTAAGGTTAAAATTAGAGTTGCTTAATAAATTGTTGTTTTTATCGTATAGCTTAATATTTATTTTATACTGCATAGCTCTATATTTAAAATAACCCAAACTAATTTTAATACTTTTTTTATCCCGTTTACAATTAGTGGAAATTGTTAAATCCTGATTAGAAGAAATTGTTTTAAAATCATAATCTTTTTGAACCAACTCTCCCGTACTTAGATTTGAAAGGGTGTAACTTAGTTTTGAAATATTTGAAGTATCACTTAAGTCTATTTGTATGTGCTTTACAAAGGTGCTGTCATGATTGTTTCCTGTAACACTATAATGATTATTATCTGTAAGTAATGTAATGCCGGTACAGGTAGGCTGTGAAAACATGGAAAAACCAATAAAAACCAATAGGGCAATACATACCTGTTTCATAAAAATCCTTTTTAGTTGTGCCAATATTACCTAATAATTGATTAAGGAAAATTAACAAAACGTTATGTGTTAATAAGTGTGAAATCAGAAAAAAATACTAAGGCATGTAAGATTGATTTTTTAACAAATAGCTTTTTTTTATTAAACTTACATATCTCAAATCCAATCTACGTTTAATGATTTTTTTTGGTTTTGAATTTTTACAAAAAAATTAAAAATATTACATATGTAAGTTTTTTCAATTTTTTGTTTTGTTAATAAGTAACTATATTTTAGCCTTACCATTTTTCAGGCTATTAAAAAAAGTCAGAACATAATCTATGTTTTATTAAGATGTGGTATAATCTTTTCCCCTATTCTTACATAATATTTTAAACATTAAGCCGCCATACGGCCACGAATAAATAACAACAAAAAATTTTATTATAAATGGCAGTATCGGTAAAAGACAAGGAATCAGAAACACTATTTATTAATTGAAGTGCATTTTTTACTGTTAAAGAATCGTGCAAAATATTTTCTTCGGTTTCAAAACCATATATAATATTGCTTTCTACTTTTTCTGTTTTTGAATTAGCGCAACTTGTTATTAAACAAATTACCAGTATGATAAAAAAAAGATATTTCATTTATTGCTTTTTAATCGCCCTCCCACAGGCGTTTTGTTGAACCGGGTTTAACGGCAACGGTATAGCCCAGTTGTTTGCTTTGTTTTAAAATTGTTTTGCGCAGTTGTGCCGGATAAAAAGCATGGCAAAAACGCGAACCGCTTTTTATTTTATTAATTGATTTTAATTGGCTATAGACCGATGAAGCGCAACGCTGCCCAAAGAAAGAATAATCGTAAGAGGGTTTAACGAGATTAGCAGTATAAAAAGTAAGCAGGGTTTGTTTTTGTTGGGCAGTAACAGGAATGGTTATGGTGGTTACTTTTTTTGAGGCAGTAATTTTTGCCCACTCGGCCAGCGTTTGTTTTTGAAACGTTCCGTTTTTTGTTTTGCGGTGCGGAAAAATATGAATGCGGTGCCCCGTAAAATAAAAACCGTATACATAGTTATTTATTTGAATAACAACATGCCCGCCTTTTTTGCCGCCAATGGTTTTAAACTCATCTTTATATTGTTTGCGTGGTTTTGAGCCATGCGCTATTTGCACGGTAATGGTATCTTGCGAAAAAAGGCTGAAACATGAAACTGTTAGCAGGATATAAAAAAACAGTTTCAATGTAAACTAAACGGCCACTTCGGCTTTAATGTGTGGGTGCGGGTCGTAACCCTCAAGTACAAAATCTTCGAATTTAAAATCGAAAATATTTTTTACGGCCGGGTTAATTTTTAGTACGGGCAGTTTACGGCACTCGCGCGATAGTTGCAGGTTAGCTTGCTCGATGTGGTTAGAATACAGATGCGCATCGCCCAGGGTGTGCACAAAATCGCCTAACTGCAAATTGCAAACCTGCGCCACCATCATGGTAAGCAAAGCATAGGATGCAATGTTGAAAGGAACGCCTAAAAATATATCGGCACTGCGCTGATACAACTGGCAACTTAATTTACCATCGGCTACATAAAACTGAAAGAAGGCATGGCATGGAGGGAGTTTCATTTTATCGATTTCGCCCACGTTCCAGGCGCTAACGATAAGCCGGCGGGAGTCGGGGCTTTTTTTAATCATATCAATTACCTGCGTAATCTGGTCGATATGGCGGCCATCGGGTGTTGGCCAGTTACGCCATTGCGAGCCATATACGGGGCCAAGGTTACCCTGGGCATCGGCCCAATCATCCCAAATGCTAACGCCGTTATCTTTTAAATATTTAATGTTGGTATCGCCTTTAAGGAACCAAAGTAACTCGTGTATGATAGATTTTGTGTGAAGCTTTTTGGTAGTAAGTAACGGAAAACCATCCTGCAAATTAAAACGCATTTGATACCCGAAAACACTTACGGTACCTGTGCCTGTGCGGTCGGTTTTTTTTGCACCGTGCTCAAGCACATGCTTCATTAAATCGTGATACTGTTTCATGCTACAAAAGTAAAAAACTTAGGGTTTATTTATTTTAAAGATGCCAACAGTTTTTTAACGGAAAGACAAGGGAGTTATAAGTTGTTGTTTTGTGAATACCTACACCTACATTATTTTATACGTTGTATTTTAAATTAGTGCAAAATAAAAAGCAGAACAAGAAAAAAATACAGCTACCGATTTACTTTTTATCCTCAATTATATCTTTAAACAAGGGTGAGGGTTTTAAAATTTTCATAGTATCTATTTTTGAGGCGGTAGACTTAATGAGGCCATCTTTAATTAGAAACTCTTGCGTTTGATGGTTATACTCAGATGATAAGGAATCTAAATCGCCTATTTGATTGGTGACATCAACTTTTATTGAACCATCTTTATTGATTATAGAAGTAGCTAAAGTTTGTGCTATGCTTGGTGGGTCGCTAAAGTTTGTTTGCTCTGCCAGAAAAAAAGACTCGCCTATTACGCCTTTATTTACCAGGGTGCCATATAACTTGAACGAAACAGTTGAAGGACAAGCCTCATAAGAATAGGAAGAAAAACCCCATACTAATAACCAGGTGATAGAGTCTATTTTTGTTTTGCCTACTGCATACATTTTTGCATTTTTTGTCATGCCGATATTTAATGAATCGCAGTACTGATTATATTTTCCGGCTGTTTTTACTGAATCTATCGTGTAAAAAATTTGCAAATCGTAAGGCAGTTGCTCGTTAAGTGGATTTTTAAAAATATGTGCTGCAAGTGTTTTAATGAAAGAGCTTTTCAAGGAATCTAACGAATCTATTTTATACAGTATAATTGTATCAAGTTGTGCAGGTAAATCTATGTTTTTAAATAGGGATATATACTCTTTTAAACCGGGGCTTTGAAAAATAAGTGAGTCGGCATTTACAGTGCGTTGCCTGGTTGATGAGCCATTACTGCAAGCGGCAAAAAAAAGCATTACAGTAAAGCATAGCAGGTTACGTATGGTTTTCATTTTATAAATATACAAAACTTGTTGTTTGTTGTTATTTATATGTTATTTGCCTTGATACAAAGAACCAAAAATTAAACCCGGCGTTTTTTTGCTCCTGCCCTACTGTGTTAAGTGGAAATTTTATTGGATTTAATAATTAAATAATTCGGGTATTTCGATTTTAAAAGCTTTAGAAAGTCCGATAACTATTACTAATGTTGGATTGTAAGAGCCTGCTTCAATGTTTTTAATAGTCCGTACATCAATATCCAAAGACTCAGCCAAATCAAGTTGAGTTAATTTATTAGCTTTTCGGAGTTGTTTAACCCGAGCACTAAATTCGCCTAATTCTTTCTTGTATTTCACTTTTTAAAATTCGAAAAAGGCTTTAACCTCCACCTCTAAAGCTTCGGCTATTTTTAAAAGTGTGTTGGCAGTTATATTTACTCTGCCCTTTTCAATATGTATTAATGCAGATTTATCAATATCGCAACGGTAACCTAATTCTTTACTTGTAAAGCCTTTTTGCTTTCTTATGCGAGTAATGTTATCTCCAATTTTTTTCAGATATGCCTCGCTTTTCATATCCGAAAATTGATGTTATTTTATAAAAAAACAGGTGAGTTATAACTCACCCATTAATTTTTTTATACATTTGTATTAAACACTACCAAATTTTTTAGATATGAAGCAAATACCGAAAACCAAACTTGAAATAAAATTAACCTGCGATAAAATAGTTTTACTACAACAGGTTAAAAAACTACAAGCGCATTTAAAAGCTACGCTTAATACGCTTGATTTTGTTTTGAATGAGAAGGGGAAGTGATTGTTTTCTTTTTTCTACGCACAAGCTTGCATAAAAGTCTACCGGACTTTTATCATTTAGTTCTTTCTTTTTGTAAAGAAAAAAGGTTGCTATTGCAAAATATTGTGGTGTTTATATGTTCTTTGTCTTGATACAAAGAACGAAAAATCAAGGCTGCTTACAATTAAAATGAAATTGTACGTTTCACTCCGCAGATTTCAGAAACTCGCCCTTTGGTTACAAAGGGCTCAAACAGCCTGAAATCTTTTGCTGCGTTCACTTCAATTTCTATTTTAATTGCAAGAGGCCTCTTGCAGGAATTTGATTAAGCTCCTAAATCTTTTACTAAGTCGCTGAGTTTAATATCGAGTGCATGGCATAACCTAAATGCCATACTTAAAGTGATATCCTGCCCTTTATCTTTATCGTGCAGTTTGGCAAAAATGTTACGTATAGTTGATTCGGAACAACCACAGGCCTTTGCCAAGTGTACATTATTGCCATTAAATTTGGTTTGATGTAAGGTGTATAAGCGTTTAGCCACTTCTATTTGCAGACGCTTTATTTCCTTTTCTTTTACCATAATGTAAATAAAAAGAACGTTGCGCCTTTATTTTAGGATTTTACTCGCATTATAATACGATTTTTAATATATTTGCTTTACATGAAGAATAAAAAAACAAAAAGCAAACGAAATAGGGATGCAGAGATACTTTGCGATAACCTTATTTTGCAACAACAGGTTAAAAAACTACAAGCGCATTTACAGGCTTTGCTTAATACGCTTGATTTTGTTTTGAATGAGAGATTAAACAAGTAATGGAGTTCTTTCACCTTCATTTCTTTGCTTGCCCAAAGAAACGAAGCAAAGAAAAGGCCCCACAAAAGCCAACCTGCGTTTTGTCTGGCGCACCGTCTGCCCACCTATACTGCCCAACAAAACTTAGGTTCGCGCCTTTCGTGGACGCCTGCCCCAGTGTTATTTTGTGTGCTAAATTCTGAATTACAGCTAAACAAAAATTATTATCTTTAATATAATCAATATAAAGATTAACCAAAATGAAGAAGGAGTTTATTGGATATTACAACCCTACAGAAAAAGAAATTAATGACGCTTGGAAAAATGGCGCCTTTGCTTTTGATACCAACACCCTATTAAATCTATATAGATATACTGAACTAACCCGCAAAGACTTTCTAAGCTCACTAAAAACTGTAAAAGAGAGATTGTTTTTACCCCATCAAGCTGCGTTAGAATTTCACAGTAATCGCCTTGGAGTGATAGATGGAATCGAATACGCGTATTCTAATTTACAAAAAGTTTTTGAAGAAAACTTTGAGAAAATCCTTATACCACAAATAAATAGTTTTAAAAAACATCCTTCGATAATCATTGAAAACATATCAAAATTGCATTCTGAATTTCTAAAAAAGTTAGCTACAGAATTAGATAAACAGAAAAAAAACCACCCCGACTTTAAAACAAAAGATGAAGTTTTAGACCGACTAACAGAATTATTTGAAAATTCTACGGGAAAAGAATTTTCAAAAGAAGAACTAAAAAAGATTTTTATCGAGGGGAAGGAAAGATACTCTGAAAACATCCCTCCTGGATTTAAAGATTTAGCCAATAAACAAAAGAAAGGGGAAAGGCATATTTACGGTGATTTAATTATTTGGAAAGAGTTAATTAATTATTCAAAAAAAGAGAAAAAACCTCTAATATTTGTAACTGATGATAGAAAAGAAGATTGGTGGACAATTGAAAATGGGAAAACTATAAGACCAAGAGAAGAATTAATAAAAGAATTTTTCGATTTGACTGGGATAAGAATATTAATTTATAATGCAGACCATTTTTTACAATATGCTAAAGAGAAGAAGTTAGTACCTAAATTGAACGATAATACAATTAAAGAGGTAAAAGAAATTCGCGTTTCGGATGAAAAATTGTATTCTAATATAAATGAATTTGCAACATATAAATCAGCACTTGCCGAAAAAATTTTCGCTAAACATTCTGATTTATATAAATCATCGCTTGTTGAACAAATTGCTGCTAATCAATCCAACTTGTATAAACCATCTCTCGCTGAACAATTCTTAGTTAATCAATCTAACTTGTATAAACCATCTCTCGCTGAACAAATTTTAGCTCATCAATCTAATTTGTATAAACCGTCTACTGCTGAACAAATTTTAGCTCATCAATATAAAATTGATGAATCAGAATCCTCATTAAAAGGCAATCAATCGTTGAATAATTCTAAAGAGGAAAAGATTGAAGATTCAGAAGGTTAATTTTAATTTAAAGGTCAATTCTATTTATTCTCCATACAACCCCGCCACATAAGTCAAACTATCTTTTACGGGGATGAATTGGTAGTTAAGTTCTTTGGTTACTTTGCTGTTATCGTAGTAGTGTTTGTTTTGGGCCGATTGCAGCATGCTTTTGGTAAAGTTGCGTTTTTTAAGGGTAATGGCTGAAAGAAAGGCATCGGCATAAAGTGCAAGGTGTAATAAAACAGTGCCCGCTTTTATTTTGCTTGTTGGCTTATTAAAATTTTGTTGCAGTTGTTGGGTAACTTGTTTAAACGAACAGTTGTCGGCATTCAGTATATAACGGTGGCCAAATTTATTTTGCTCCATTAGTTTTATCATGCAATTGGCAACATCGCGCACATCAACATACCCTGTTATGCCTTCGGTATAAAATGGCAGTCCTTTATGGCAGCGGGTAATAATTTGGGTACTGCTTTGCCCCCAGCAACCCGCGCCCAAAATAACAGATGGGTTAACCACCAGCACATTTAAGCCTTCGGCGGCACCGCGCCAGGCTTCAAACTCGCCACGGTATTTGGTAATGGCATAGGATGAGTTGCCGGAAGATGTTTTCCAAACAGAAAGCTCATCGATGTATTTTTTGTTGGCTTCTATTTGCAACGTGGCTACAGAGGAAACGTGACATAGTTTTTGCACGCCTTTATCTAAACAGGTATTTACTACATGGGCCGTGCCTTCGGCGTTGATGGCGTAGAGTTGTTTGCTATCGGCTTCATCAAACGAAACAAGGCCCGCACAATGGTAAACCTCGGTTACGCCGGTAAAGGCATCTTGCAACGAAAAATAATCGGTAACATCGGCTTGGTGCCACTCGATAAAAGAAAAATATTTTTCGACCTCGGTGGTGTAATACGAAAGTATTTGTTTGGTATTTTCAATCTTAGATTTATGGCGATACAGGGCACGCACTTTTTTTTGCTGCATGGCTAAAGTAACCGTAAGGTGACCTCCTAATAAACCTGTGGCGCCGGTAACTAAAATCACAAATTAATATTTACAAACAGTAACAAAGTTAAACAAGCCAGCGAGGTTAGCAAGCCCACCACAAAACCGCCATATACCTGTTTGGGCGAGTGCTCGTTTAAATACAAACGGGCAAAGCCTATTAAGCCTGCAATGCCCAAACAAATGCAAACCGGCATAATGCTGCCTGCCGTTGATACAAACTGGTAAAAATAAATTACACCCAAACAGCCG
>DATFTU010000438.1:0-2226 GCA_035261565.1 Bacteroidia bacterium | reverse complement strand
CTTGCTGTACTTCAAAATTTATATCCTTTAATGACCAAACATAATCACTACCACCTGATTTACTTCTATCGTTTGTATCTCCAATTTTTAAATAAGGGTCTTCTTTACCCCTTACTTTATGCCACCAACGATTTATATCGTGCGATATAGTACCCGTACCTAGCTGTCCAAGCCGGTATTGTTTAGAAATGTTTTCTGCCTTTAATACAATATCACTCATATTCAATTAAACAGTATCCATAAAAGATTTTTCAACTCTATGAAACACAATTAAGCTGATAAAAAACAATATAATAGTAAATACTAAACTATAAGCCAGATAAAACCAGTTAAACTCTCCAACACCTAAAAAGGCATATTTAAAAGTTTCTATAATACTGGTAACCGGATTAGTTACAATAACCCACTTATATTTTTGCGACACAATAGATAGTGGATATACAATAGGTGAGGCATACATCATTAGTTGAACACCAAATGTGACCAAAAATTTAAGATCGCGGTATTTGGTAGTCATTGAAGAAATAAGAATACCAAAGCTTAACCCCATAAATCCCATTAGGATTATTAAAAATGGTGTAATAAGCATATATACATTAGGATGAATTTTATCGTTTTGCATTAAATAATATACCCATACAGAAATAAATAATAAAAATTGAACCCCAAGTTTAATTAAGTTAGAAACTACTACAGAGAGCGGGACAATCATACGAGGAAAATACACTTTGCCAAAGATGCCTGCATTAGCTGAAAAAGTATCAGATGTTTTGGTTAATGTGTCAGAAAAATAATTCCATAAAGTAATACCACTCATATAGAAAAGGATTTGCGGTAAGCCATCAGTAGATATTTTAGCCAGATTACCAAAAATAATGGTAAACGTTATTGACGTAATAATTGGTTGCAGAAAAAACCAAATAGGACCTAGAATAGTTTGCTTATAAACGGAAACAAAATCTCTTTTAACAAACAAAAACAATAAATCCTTATAGTTTAAAATCTCTCCCAACCTGATATCATACCATTCAGAATGTGGCTTAATTTTCAAACTCCAATGTTCATGTTCTTGCGACATATTATTTTCTTGTTAACGAATCAGCTAAAAAAACAGAAAAAGAGTCTGCTCCGTTTTTGTTTAAATGAGTATAATCTTTAAAGAAATTTATATTGGCAGCTAGTTCTAGTTTTTGAAAATCAATAAAACGGCAATTATGCTCCTTTGAAAATTTGATTAAAAAAATTTCTGAGATCCTCGACGAGCTATATTTAGCATTATAATTATTGTACATAGGTACTTTAAAAAATGTACATTTAATATTGTTGTCTTTACATAAAGCCAAAATTTTATTGATATACAATATACTCGTTTCACTAACAGCTAAACCATCTTCATAAAAACTCTTTTCGTTTTTTTTTACTAACAAGCTATCTGGCATTTGTAAATCAATTAATCTACTTCCTGTAATAGAATCAAATTCAGGCTTTGCCGGTTTCTTATTAAAGAATGGGAAAAAAATTTTAAGGTTATAAAAATTATTAAACTCGGCATATTTAAAATAGGGTAAAAATCTCCAAAAAGAATATTTCAAATACCCCTTACACCTTACAACAGCTTCTTCAATTTCCCCTTCATTTAATTTATTTAAAAATAAATAATCATGAAATGGATAAGAGTAAGCCTTATTCATATCAATTAAAGCAGATTTATCTAATTGTAAATAAAGACTATCGATTTTATTTCCCGCCTTTAAAAACTGTTTAAGTATAACATAGTTTTCCATCACAGAAGCTCCGTCACAACCCAAATTAATAGCGCTTTTACCCGTTTTTGTTTCTACTGTATCAATATTTATGCAAGTGTAAACTCTTGATGAGCCAATAAAAGCAAGATTAAAATGTCGGTTTGATTTATTTAAAATCCAAATTTGTTTTTCTGAGATCTGTTTTTTCAACCAATTACTCCAAAAATTATCAAACAGGACTAAACCAATTATTAATAATAAAAAAGAAATCAAAAACGTTTTTTTCACTTCTAAAATTGAAAATAGATAAACTCTTGATTACTATGAAACAACCCCGTAAATAAAACAAACATGATTAAGAAAAGATAGCAGGTTGATTTTAACCCCAAGCTAAAATTATCAAACTTAGATTTCAAATTTTCATAAGAAAATATCAATTCTGTTCCAAATAAAATAGCCAAAGAGCTGATTATAATAACAA
>DATFTU010000437.1:0-3260 GCA_035261565.1 Bacteroidia bacterium | reverse complement strand
TAAAAATACGAAAAGGAGCTGTTTTTTCATTAACCAAATCTATAAAAAGTTTACCAAGTAAATTGTAAAAATAAAAATCCCCCACTTAACGAGTGGGGGATTTTCAATCAAAGGGTTAAACCTTTATTTACTGCAACTGCTGCCGCAGCAACTGCCACAAGATGTACCGCAAGAACAATCTTTACAACCGCAATCTTTGCAGCAACAAGATGATGTTTTGCTTTCGTTTGTTTTAGTTGTGCTGTTAACAGCATATACCGAGGCGCTTGCAAGCATAACAGCCGCAACTGCGCCAAAAATTACTTTTTTCATTTTAAACGGAATTAAATTGTTTTTAAAAAATTGATTCGCAAATACTGTTGTTTCTGTACCCATACAAAACAACCGATTAATTACTTAGGCAATTTTAGGTGGATGAAAGCATTGAGAAATAAACCCTGAAAGGAAATTTTGGTTTTGATTGATTGCTAAATCATTATTTTCTGAATGTCTTGAAAAAACAATCGAAGATTTTTCTACCGTAGTAGTGAGGCAACACAAGCAAACCGAGCAGGGTGCGCACATTTTACCTGAACAACAATTGTTTTCCTTTTGCCCTTTCTCGTCTTTGCAGCATCTCATTTTACAACTCCCCTTTTCTGTTTGCGTAACACGAACAATCTCTGCTACAGCAGGCTGAATGGTTAATAAGCCAAAACAAAAAAGTAATATGTAAATAATTAATTTCATTTTACAATAAGGTAAAGGTACAAAAAACCAGTCGCTTTTTACCCTCTTTCTTCTTAATATTTAGTTAAGAAGAACTAAAATTATACTGGCATTTTATCCGTAAATTTACCATCTAATGATTTCAATAGATAAAACCATACTATCTGATGAACTTTTTGATGAAAAGTTTGTTTGCGATTTACATGCCTGCAAAGGTGAATGCTGTATTAGCGGCGAAAGTGGTGCTCCGCTTGATTTAGATGAATTACCTATTATTGAGGGGATACTTGATAAAGTAAAACCTTACTTGAATAAAAAAGGGTTAAAGGCTATTGAAAAACATGGGCCTTATGTTTTAGATAGCGATGGCGATTATACCACCACCCTTGTTGGTAAAGAAAAAGAGTGTGCTTTTGTGGTTTTTGATGAAAACAAATGGGCCAAATGCGCTATTGAAATGGCTTATAAAGATGGTGTAGTTGATTGGCAAAAGCCACTATCGTGCCATTTATACCCCATACGCATAACACCACACAAAAACCACGATGCGCTTAACTACCACCGTTGGAATATTTGCAAAGATGCTTGTGCTTGCGGTATAAAATTAAATGTGCCTGTATATAAATTTTTGCAAACACCACTTACGCGTAAGTATGGTAAGGCTTGGTTTAAAAAAGTAGAAAAGGCCTATAAAGAGCATGTTGAGTTAAAAAAGAAAGCTTAAACGTGCGAGCCTTAATTTTAAAATCTACCGGAAATTTATACCGAGTTTGCACCGATGCAGGAGATGTGTTAATGGCAAACCTGGCCGGAAAAATCAGATTAGACTTTCGCAAAAGCACAAACCCTGTTGTGGTGGGCGATTATGTAGAGATTGAACAAAGCGGTGAGAGTGCCCTTATTACAAAAATATACCCGCGCAAAAATTACATCATCCGCAAATCGTTAAATTTATCAAAACAAACACATATACTGGCAGCTAATATCGACCAGGCATTTTTATTAGCCACCTTAGTTTTCCCTCGTACCTCAACCGGGTTTATTGATCGGTTTTTAGTTACCACGGAGGCCTATCAAATTCCTGCAAAAATTATTTTTAATAAAGTTGATTTATTAGATAAGGAATTAAGGAACACTCAAAAAGAAATGATTGATATGTACACATCTATCGGTTATGAGTGTATTGAAATCTCTGCTTTAAAAAAAGAAGATGTAACTAAAATAAAAAGCAAATTAAAAAATAAAATTACCCTGCTTGCCGGGCACAGCGGCGCTGGCAAATCAACTTTAGTAAATAGTATACAGCCTGGCTTACATGTAAAAACAGGCAATCTTTCTGAAATTCATTTAAAAGGAAAACACACCACAACATTTTCCGAATTACATAAATTAGATGCTGGTGGTTATATTATTGATACTCCAGGTATAAAAGAATTAGGTTTGGTTGAAATGAAAAAGGAAGAAGTGGGACATTATTTTCCGGAATTTAGGGCACTCATGCACCAGTGTAAATTTAATAATTGTACGCATACTAACGAGCCGCACTGTGCTGTTTTAAAAGCTTTGGAAGAAGGTAAAATTTATGCTGAAAGATACCACAATTACCTTGGTATATTAAATAGTGAAGAAACCAACTGGACTGCCTGGGAAAATAAATAATTAAAAACTTTTTCGTTTCTCTAAATCAATTTGCTCGTCGCCTGGTTGGTAACGCAGATAGGTAAAAATAAATTGAAACATCTCTTCGGTTGTACCCATACTCATAAAATCATTCCGTTCTTTGCAATCGCGTGGCGGATGAAACGGATTGTAAGGATTTTTATCTGTATTATCATATGTACCATAAGCATAAATAGTTGAACCCATTGGTATTTTAACCGGATGCTTATAGGTGTAATAATATTGCCACTTAAAATCCCACTTGTTTATTTTTATTAAACGAATGGTATCGCCTTGCGGAGTTATAGCAAAAGCCCAAAATGTTTTACCCAGTAAATGCATATGCGGGTTTACAGAAAGAATAGATAAATCAACCGGGGTCATCCATCGGCTCATAAAAGTTTTTACCGTGTTTGCCGGTATGTTTAAGGCAGGTTCAACAGGTGCAATGCCAAAAGTGCCTAATTGGGTTTCCTGTATGGGGCGTATGGGTTTAGGCCCGTAAAAAATATTGAGCGTGGAAGAATCTAAACAATCATGTGCCGATGGGCCGTAGTGTAAATTTTTTAAAAAGAAGGAACCTTTTTTATTTAGCTTATAGCCCCCAATATCTTCAGGATACACGGGCGGTGTGTAACCCGGCAAATAATAAACTACATTAGGTGTCATTACCGGGTATGTGCCATCATCATTTAATAAACCCATTAGTTTATATATATCTTTATCTCCACCCGGAATATCTTTGTAATACGATATGCCTTTAAAAACATCTTTCTTTTTTTCGTTTTCGTAATTAAGCAAATGCCCGTTTACATGATGCGCCAGCTTACGTTGTTGCGGTACAAATTCAACAAAGCGTACAAAGGTGTCTTGCTTTAATTCAAAAGGAATTT
>DATFTU010000436.1:0-2430 GCA_035261565.1 Bacteroidia bacterium | reverse complement strand
CTGCTACAGAAGAGAAGAAAGAGGGTGTTGCTGAAGAAAAAGCAGAAAAACCAAGCGAAGAAAAACCTGCCGCTGAAGAGAAGCATTAATATACATGGTTTGTAAAAATTAAAAAGCTCTTCATACGCGAAGGGCTTTTTTTATGACATACACGAAGGAATATCATTTAAAAAATAAGCTGTACACTCTGCAATTTTAGTATGTTTGTACAGACTGACAGGAAAATAAAATGGAAACAAAAACAACGGGTGAAGTAAGGCAGGTTTCTAAACTGGCGCAACATATTATTGGGTCGGAAATAATAAAACTGGCTGCTGAGGTAAATGAAAAAATTAAAAACGGACAACACGTTTACAACTTTACCATTGGTGATTTTAACCCGAAGATATTTCCTATTCCTGCTGAATTAAAGCAAGCCATTATTGATGCGTATTTAGCTGATGAAACCAATTACCCGGCTGCTGATGGCATGTTGCCTTTGCGCCAGGCGGTTTCTACACTTTTAAAAGAAAGAGGAAATTTAGATTATGCGGCTGATGAAATTTTAATTGCCGGAGGTGCGCGCCCGGTTATTTATTCAATTTTCCGTACACTGGTTGATGAGGGCGATACGGTAATTTTTGCCGTGCCATCGTGGAACAACAACCACTATAGTTATTTAAACCACGCTAAACAGGTAATGGTTGATGCAGGGCCCGAAAGCAATTTTATGCCAACGGCTGCCCATATAAAACCACATATTAAAGGCGCAAGTCTGCTTGCCTTATGCTCTCCGCAAAACCCAACGGGTACTGTATTTACCAAAGAAGGCTTAACCGAAATTTGCGATTTGGTTTTAGAAGAAAATAAACGCCGTGGTGTGCATGAAAAACCTTTGTACTTAATGTACGACCAAATTTATTGGGCACTTACATATGGAGATACGCAACATTACAATCCGGTTTCGCTTCGTCCTGAAATGAAAAAGTATACGGTATTTGTTGATGGCATCTCTAAATCGTTGGCGGCAACAGGTGTGCGTGTAGGCTGGAGCATGGGTCCGAAACTGGTAATTGATAAAATGAAATCGTTGCTAAACCATGTGGGTGCCTGGGCACCTAAAGCAGAGCAAATGGCTACAGCAAAATATTTATCGGATTTAAAACGCTACGATTTATTTTTAACCGGACAGAAAAAACAATTGCACCAACGCTTAGATGGTTTTTATAAAGGCTTTATGCAGCTGAAGGCCGAAGGCTTTAAAATTGATGCTATAGTTCCGCAAGCGGCCATTTATTTAACGGTTCAGTTTTCGTTACATGGCATGAAAACACAAAACGGCCAGGTATTAGCAACCACACAAGATGTCACCAAATATATATTAGATGAGGCAAGTGTTGCCATTGTTCCTTTTTATGCTTTTGGTGCCGATGTAAACTCGAGCTGGTATCGTTTAAGTGTGGGTACCTGTAAGGTTGAAGATATAGAAGGCGTAATTTCTAATTTAAGAAATGCGTTAAAAAAATTAGTATAGTATTGAGATGAAAAATCTTTATTGCATAATAATGGCAGGTGGGGTTGGGAGCCGCTTTTGGCCTATGAGTAAAACTGCCAAGCCCAAACAATTTTTAGATGTACTGGGTACCGGCGAAACCTTGCTGCAAAATACGGCACACCGTTTTTCTAAGCTTTGCCCGCCTGAAAATATTTATGTTGTTACATCCGAACAATATAAAGATTTGGTGATGGAACAATTACCAAAAATTCCGAAAGAAAATATTTTATTAGAACCTGCCCGAAAAAATACGGCACCCTGCGTGGCATACGCCTCGTATAAAATACATAAAAAAAACCCGAACGCAGTTACGGTAGTTGCACCCAGTGACCATTTAATTACGAAGGAAGATGTTTTTTTAAAAGCGGTAAAAGCTTGCTACAGTAAAGCTAAAGCCGAAGATTGCTTGCTTACTATAGGCATTAAACCTACACGCCCCGATACAGGCTATGGCTATATACAATTTGTGGAATCGCCGACCAAAGAAAAAGACGAACGCATAAAAAAAGTAAAAACCTTTACCGAAAAACCTAACGCTGAAATGGCTAACTTTTTTATGAAGAGCGGCGATTTTTTATGGAACGCAGGTATTTTTATATGGAGCACCAGAAGCATTATAAACGCTATTGAAACACATGAACCTGAGTTGGCTGCTTTGTTTAAAGATGACACGAATGTATATAACACGGCTAAGGAAATTGATTTTATAAAAAACGCTTACGTATCGTGTAAAAATATTTCGATTGATTATGCGGTAATGGAGCGTGCTAAAAATGTATATGTGCGAGCATCGATTATTGGGTGGAGCGATTTGGGAACCTGGGGCAGTTTGTACGAACATATTAAGCAAGATAAAAACCATAATGCGGTAGTAGGTAAAAACACCATGCTGTACG
>DATFTU010000435.1:0-4292 GCA_035261565.1 Bacteroidia bacterium | reverse complement strand
GGATAGTAAGTAAATGCCTGTGCATTTTTAAAAAAATTTAAACTGGTATATAAGCCGCCTGCGCCCACTTCAATGGCTTGTTTTGGCACAAACTCTTCCTGTTTTTCTTCACCTTCTTTTTTTTCAGTAGTACTTTGCTCCTTTTGTTTAGCAGCTTTTTTAGCCTTTTCTTGTTTTTCGGCTTCTTTGCTTTCTAAAATTAAATAAGGATTGTTTTGCGCAAAGGGTTTTAGGCAAAAAGAAAAAAGCATGGAAATAAAGAATAGCTTTTTAACCATACTTAAAGGTAATATATTTATTTTTTAAGTGCTGCTAAAAAGTGTTAATGTTTACTCTATATACAACACCAAGCCTTTTAAATATTCACCTTCGGGAAAGTTGGGTATTATAGCATGGTCGGCCGGTTGAGAGAGGTAATGCAATATTTTTACTTTGCGCCCGCTTTCAAAAACGGCGGCTGCAACGGTATTAAAAAATAAAGCCTTATCAACCACGCCCGAGCAAGAGAATGTAAACAGCAAACCATTGCTTTTAATTAAACGCAGCGCCATTTCGTTAAGGCGTTTGTAGCCCTTAAAGGCATTGTGTTTTACATCGCGGCTTTTAGCAAAAGCAGGTGGGTCTAACACAATAACATCGTACACATCTTTTTTATCTTTCAAAAAATCAAACGTATCCATACAAAAACTTGCATGGTTGGTTAGTTTATTAAGGGCTATGTTTTTATCGGTAATTTCCATAGCGGGTTTCGATAAATCAACCGAATGAACCTCCTTTGCCCCTGCCGCGCAAGCATACACCGAAAATCCGCCCGTGTAACAAAACGTATTTAGCACAGTTTTGTTTTTTACGTATTGGGCAAGCAAATTGCGGTTCTCTCGTTGGTCAACAAAAAAACCTGTCTTCTGCCCTTTTTCCCAATCAATATAAAACAGGTGTTTATTTTCTTTTACAATGGTGTTACCTGTATCTCCAAGCATAAAACCATTGCTAACGGTTTGCGCATAGTTTTTTGGCAGGGTTTCTTTACTCTTATCGTAAATGGTTTTTAGTTGGCTGCCATACACTTTTTTAAGTGCATTGCAAATAAATTCTATATTACGGTGCATGCCAATGGTGTGGCATTGCACAACTATATGCCCTGCGTAATAATCAATAACCAAACCCGGTAGGCCATCGGCTTCGCCAAAAAACAGGCGGTACACATTGGTATCTGTATTTGCAGCTAAACCAATATTATTGCGGTATGTGTAAGCAGCGTTAATTTTATTGAACCAAAAAATTTCATCAATCGGCACTTCTTCAAACGAAATTATACGAACCCTTATGCTATTCTCTGCCTGGTAATGCCCTATGCCCAAAAACTTTTTATCGGCCGAGTAAACGGTAACCGTATCGCCATCTTTAGCATCGCCTTCGGTAATTTTTATAGCCCCCGAAAACACCCAGGGGTGGCGGCGCAGCAAGGGAGTTTCTTTGCCTTTGTGAAGAAAAATTTTTGTCATAGTAGGGTGCAAATATAACATGATTAATAAATCTGTATCTTTGGCAAATTTTTTTACTCATGACAGCCCCTTACGCCCACAAATTTGTACCCGAAGGTTTAACGTATGATGATGTGCTGCTGGTACCGGCATACTCTGAAATATTGCCCCGGGAGGTTGAAACAAAATCGCAGTTTACGAAAGAAATTACGCTTAACGCGCCCATAGTATCTGCAGCTATGGATACCGTTACCGAACACCGCATGGCCATTGCCATTGCACAAGAAGGCGGTATTGGTGTGCTGCACAAAAATATGACTGTTGAGGCACAGGCACAAGAGGTACGCCGTGTAAAACGCTCGGAAAGCGGTATGATTATGGACCCTGTTACCCTTGCCGAACATGCCACCATTGCTGATGCCTTGCAACTAATGACCGAAAATAAAATTGGCGGCATACCGGTGGTAAAAACCGACGGAAAACTGGCAGGTATTGTTACTAACCGCGATTTACGTTTTGAGAAAAACCACAAACGCCCTGTACGAGAAATTATGACCCCACGTGCTAAAACCATTGTGGCACAGCATGGCATTAACCTTAAAAAAGCCGAAGAAATTTTACAGGATTATAAAATTGAAAAATTACCCATTGTTGATAAGCATGATAAGCTTATTGGCCTGATAACCTATAAAGACATACTAAAAATTAAAGTGCGCCCTAACGCCTGTAAAGACGAAATGGGCCGCCTGCGTGTGGCCGCCGCCCTTGGCGTAACACCCGATACCATGATGCGCGCCGAAGCTTTGGTAAAAGCAGGCGTTGATGCCATGATTATTGATACCGCTCACGGACACTCAAAGGGGGTGATGGATATGGTGAAGCAGGTTAAAAAACAATTTAAGCATACACAAATTATTGCCGGCAACATTGCCACCGGCGAAGCCGCTTTGGCTTTGGTTAAAGCAGGTGCCGATGGCGTTAAGGTGGGCATTGGCCCCGGCAGTATTTGTACTACGCGTGTTATTGCCGGTGTGGGTGTTCCGCAACTATCGGCTGTGTTAGAGGTGGCGCACGCACTTAAAGGCAAACATGTACCATTAATTGCCGATGGCGGCATACGCTTTAGCGGCGATATTGTTAAGGCTTTGGCAGCAGGCGCAGGCTCGGTTATGCTGGGCTCTCTGTTTGCGGGTATGGATGAATCTCCGGGAGAGACCATTATTTACGAAGGACGTAAGTTTAAATCGTACCGAGGGATGGGCTCAATTGAGGCCATGCAAATGGGCTCTAAAGACCGCTATTTTCAGGATGTGGAAGATGATATTAAAAAACTGGTACCCGAAGGCATATCTGGCCGTGTGCCATACAAGGGCATGGTTAGCGAAATTATTTACCAGCTTGTTGGCGGCCTGCGTGCCGGCATGGGTTACTGCGGCGCTAAAGATATTAAGGCCCTGCAACAGGCTAAATTTATACGCATAACACAATCGGGCATAACAGAAAGCCACCCACACGATGTATTTATTACACGTGAGGCACCAAACTATAGTAGGAAGTAATTAGCACTTTATATTGCATTTAAAGCATAACGGCGGGCATTTGCTCGCCGTTGTTGTTTTACTTATTTAATATTTAAGCAAGGGTTTTAGTTATATTTGAGAAAGGATTTATTTATTAAAAGTAAACACATTAAAGAATCAATTATAACTACAATGAAAAAAGACATTAAAACAACTGACCATATAAAAGATGCTGATTGGAAGATAAATTTTCTTTTTAAAGAGTTTGAAAAAGAAAGTGATAGAGCTTCTGTCATATTGGTAACCGCATTAATAGATGAAGAACTAACTACTCTATTAAAACTTTATTTAATTCCCACTCCCACTTCTACTGATGAAGTTTTTGATGGTGCAAATGCTCCCCTTTCAAATTTTTCTTCAAAAATTAATTTAGCATACAGACTTGGACTTATAACAGGTAAATTTGCGCGAGATCTTCATCTAATTAGAAGGATTAGAAATCAATTTGCTCATAATGTTTATGGATGTAATTTTGAAGAAGGTGGAATTAAGCAAAGGGTTGAAGAATTAACTAAATCAGTAAATGATTTAAGTGAATATATTAAGGATTCTGAATTAACTGATAAAGCCAAGACCAATAGAGGATTATTTTTAGTAATTACAAGCCTTTTTATATTTGAACTTGGATCAAAATCAAAAGAAGTAAATCCAATAGAGGAACCTATTTTAGAGTTTTTTTACAATGAGTATAAACCAAATGAAATGTAATTAACAGCCTATAAGATTTAAAGATTTCCTTTTTATGCAATTACCCCTTACTCCTCAATAAACAAAAAAAGGTGGGTGGTATAATTTCCCTATACCCTTTACACCACCCCACCTTTTTAATTAGTATCAACTCTCCAATTATTGTCTTCGCCTTTTACAATCATTTTGTGTGCTTTTAATTCTTTAAAAAGTCCTTTAGCACCATTTACTGATTTGCCTGTATGCATCATTATCTCCTCAATAAGCTTTTGGAAACGCAAAGATTTTTGCCCATCCAAAACATGGCCGCATAAATCACGCAGCTTATTAATTCTTTGTAAAAATTTATCGTTGGGTTTTACAGTTCGTACCCCGCAACCAATATGGTACCCCCTATCCTTATCGTACATAAATTGTATGTTGGGTATATTTGCTTTGCCTGCCATGCGCAGCAACTTAGGCTCAATAAACGATATGTTGCCCTCGGTTTTTACCATCAATAAACTTTCACATTTGCGTTGACAATGACTGCCTAAATGCC
>DATFTU010000434.1:0-14804 GCA_035261565.1 Bacteroidia bacterium | reverse complement strand
TATAATGGCTATGGCAGTACCCACTTGTACAACATCACCTTCTTTAAAAAGTTTTTTTACTAAAACGCCTTCAAACGACGAGGGAATTTCGCTATCAACTTTATCGGTAGCAATTTCTAAAACTGTTTCGTCAATTTTAATTTTATCGCCTTCGTTTTTTACCCATTTAATAATTGTTGCCTCTGCAACACTTTCACCCATTTTAGGCATTATTAACTCGTGCTGTGCCATGTTGTTTTTGCTTATTTGTAAGACGGGCAAATATACAGTATTTAGCCATATATGCAAGGGAATTTGATGTAAGGAAAACGCTAATTTTGTATAAAATTAAAGCTGATTTTTTAATTCAACCAAAAACGATTTTAGCTTATTAAGGCTTTCAATAGCCTCCAGGTTTTTGTTAATTTCCTGAGCCGGTTTTTGCTTCAATTTTTCTTTAGCACCTTGCAGGGTAAAGCCTTTTTCTTTTACTAAATGGTACACCAGCCTTATGTTTTCAATATCTTTTTTGGTATAAGTACGGTTGCCTTTGGCCGTTTTACGAGGTTTAAGAAAATCGAACTCTTTTTCCCAAAAACGAATAAGCGAGGCATTTACATTAAATAAAGTGGCAACTTCGGTTATGCTGTAAAACAGTTTTTCGGGAGTTTCCTCGTCCATAATTCAAAAATAATACAAAGGCAAATTATTTGCTAAACCGAATGATAACAATTTACTAACTTAATAGCTTGCATGGCCTCTTTAACATCATGCACCCGTAAAATGTTTGCCCCGTTAAGCAAGGCAATGGTGTTTACTACCGTAGTGCCATTCAGTGCATTTTCGGGCTTGGTGCCGATAACTTTATTTATCATTGATTTACGCGACACGCCCGCCAGTATAGGAAGGTTAAGTTCTTCAAACTTTTTTAGCTGAGCCAGTAACTCATAATTATGTGCTACTGTTTTACCAAAGCCAAAGCCAACATCTAAAATTAATTGTTCAATACCATTTTGTTGTGCGGTTTTTAATTGTCTGCTAAAAAAATCGAACACATCAGTAACCACATTGTTATACTGTGGGTTTTGTTGCATGGTTTGTGGTGTGCCCTGTATATGCATTAAAATATAAGGTAATTTTAATTTGCCAATGGTTGCAAGCATGTTGGCATCAAATGTGCCGCCTGATATGTCGTTAATAATATCGGCTCCCTCATTGGCAGCAACAATGGCCGCTTGGCTTCTGTATGTATCTACCGAAATAAAGATTTTTGGAAATGTTTTGCGCAATAATTTTAACGCAGACAGTAGCCGTGCTAACTCTTCTTCTTCGCTGACCTCGGCAGCATTTGGCTTAGTTGATACGGCTCCTAAATCTAAAATACTTGCGCCCTCGTTAATATGTTTTGCCGCTTGGGCTAATAAATCTTTTTCGGTAAGCAGGGTACCACCATCGTAAAACGAATCGGGGGTAAGATTTAAAATGCCCATTACCACAGGTGTTTTGAGGCTAAGCGTTTTTTGATTAGCCTGTAAATAAAATTCTGAATCAAAATTTGTACCTTGCGCCTTCATTTATTTTTTATGACAAATACATCACAACAATACGATTTAGTTGTAAAACAATGCAAAGATATTTTTTTAAAGAAGATGCACGATTATGGTACCGCATGGCGTGTGTTACGTACTTCATCCTTAACCGACCAAATTTTTATTAAAGCCCAGCGCATACGTAGTATAGAACAAAAAGGCACGCAAAGAGTAGAAGAAAACATATCATCAGAATATATTGGTATTATTAATTACTGCGTAATATCACTCATTCAGCACCATTTAACTAACGATACCCGTATGGAGCTGCCCGCCAATGAAGTTACGGTTATGTATGATAAATACATACACGAAACCAAAAGCCTGATGGAAAATAAAAACCACGATTATGGCGAGGCCTGGCGTGATATGCGGGTAAGCTCATTAACCGATTTAATTTTGATGAAAATTTTACGCGTTAAGCAAATTGAAGATATGGGGGGTAAAACCCTTATATCAGAAGGGGTTGATGCCAATTACCAGGATATGATTAATTATTCGGTATTTGCACTAATAAAATTAATGGAAAAAGGCGCAAAAGCCTGAATTAAACCCTTTCCAAAATAAATTTGCATAAAGGCACAGAATATCTATTTTTGCACCTCTAATTTTGCTCCTATAGCTCAGTCGGTTAGAGCATCAGACTCATAATCTGAGGGTCCTTGGTTCGAGCCCAAGTGGGAGCACAGAAAGCCTTATAAATAGTAATTTATAGGGCTTTTTTATTATTAGGCATTGAGGAATAAAATGGGCAATTTGCCTTGGTTTGATTCTTTAACTTTGTTTTTATAAAACAAAAACAATATGAAACCGCATAAAATATGGGCTAATTTAGGTGTCCAAAATTTACAACGTACTACACAATTTTATACAGCTTTAGGTTTTAAGTCAAATGGTAACTCAAAAGAGTTGACAAGTTTCTTTTTTGGTGATAATGAGTTCATTATTCACTTTTTTGTAGAAAGCAGATTTAAAAATGATGTGAACGGAAAAATAGCCGATTTAAATCAAGGCAGCGAAATAGTGTTTAGTCTTTCGACAACCACTAAAGAAGAGGTGGATAAATGTGCTGAAGAAGTGAAAAAAGCAGGAGGAACAATTTATGCTGAACCACAAGCGTTTGAAAAAGGATATACTTTTGGGTTTTCTGACCCTGATGGGCATAAATTTAATGTATTATATTGGCCTCATTAAAGCTGGTAAAATCTGTACTCAGGTAAAATTTTAAATTAGCTATAACCGCAAACGCTTTTTTATTTCACCGATATAAGGGCAATGCTCGCCTACTTTTTACTTTTGCTTACCTAATATAGCTGTTATAGCAAATTACGATTGCTGATGTTTGTTTAAATAAAAAACTATTTTAATGAAAGAGCTTACAAAAGATAATTGCAAAGCAGAAGCCGGGCAACTTATACCGGTTGTTGATTTTAATAAGTGCGAAGCAAAAGGCCCTTGCATTGAAGTTTGCCCCTATGATGTGTTTGAAATGAAACTTATAGAGCCAGAAGATTTTAAATTACTGTCATTTATAGGCAAAATAAAAACACGGGTGCATGGCAATAAAAAAGCCTATATAACTAAACCCGATTTATGCCATGCTTGTGGCTTGTGTGTTACCGCTTGCCCTGAAAAAGCCATTAAACTTAAAAAACGCGAATAACATATAGTAATTCATTTAATAGTTTAATTTTGTTTATAGATACTGGCATAAACTAAATGGATTACTACTCTAAAACCATACAATCTCCGGTTGGTAAACTTAACCTATATGCAAGCAATGATGCTTTGGTTGGTATATTGTGGGAAAGAGATAAACCAAACCGCACGCATATAAATACCTCTATTGAAAAAGCTGACCACCCTATACTAATAGAAACAGAGAAACAATTAAACGAATATTTTGCCGGCGAAAGAAAACAATTTGATATAAAACTTGATTTTATTGGCACCGATTTTCAAAAGCAGGTGTGGCAGGCTTTATTAACTATACCCTATGGCGAAACCAGAAGTTATGGGCAAATAGCCGGGCAATTAAATAATCCAAAATCGGTAAGAGCGGTTGGGGCTGCTAACGGAAAAAACCCTATTTCTATTATTGCGCCTTGCCATCGTGTTATTGGTGCATCGGGCGATTTAACCGGATTTGCCGGAGGAATGGAGAACAAAGAGTTTTTACTTAAGCTGGAAAACAGTAAAATATTCTCTAATAAAAGTACACAGCTCGAAATTTTTGAATAGCTTTTTCTGATTTATTTAGGAGCATTTATTTTCATAGTATCGTCGTAAAAAGTTACCACACCTGTGGTAATATCATAAATGCCGCCTATTATTCCTATCGAGCCATTTTCAATCATTTCTTTTAAAATTGAACTGCGTTCTGTTATAGCTTTAACCGTTCTTTTTACATTTATGGCCGATACTTTTTCTACAAACTCTTCGTTTTTAGAGTTACGGTTTTCTTTTACCGTGGTTTCGTCGTTAACAGCAGGTGTAATTTTGTTTAACAAACTGGTTATGTTTCCAAGCTCTACATGGTCGCATGCACCTTGTATGGCACCGCATTTAGTATGCCCTAAAACAACAATAATTTTTGCACCCGACAGTTTGCAGCCAAACTCCATACTGCCTAAAATATCTTCGTTTAATATATTTCCGGCAATCCTAACACTAAATATATCGCCAAGCCCTTGGTCAAAAATTAATTCGGCCGATGTTCTTGAGTCAATGCAACTAAGTATTACAGCAAAAGGGTGTTGCCCGTCTGATGTCTCATTGGCTTGTTGTAAAAGGTTTCGGTTTATTTTCAGGTTATTTACAAAACGATTGTTGCCTTCTTTCAACAAATTAATAGCCATTAATGGGGTAATGGCGTTTTGCGATTCCTTATTTAGTGTTTTCATTTTCAAGCGAAATCTTTTTGTGGCGCAAAGGTATAAATTTATACAAAACAGGCTTTGTACAGGTTTTAAGCTGAATTTTATGTTTTAAATAAAATTTATATATTTATTCGCCTATCCATTAAAAACAAAACAGATGAAAAAAATATGTATCACATTAATTGCTTTTACATTTTGTTTTAAGCTGCAAGCGCAAGATACCGTTAAAATAAAAAGCGCTTTAACACCCGAGCAGGAAGCTGAAAATGCCTATAATATGGCTTTAGAGATGATGGGCAAAAAAGATTATACTGCCGCTATTGATCATTTTACAAAAGCGGTAACGCTTAACCCTACATTTGACAAGGCATTTCTTAGTCGTGGTTTTGCCAAATACGAAAGTAAAAACAACGCGGGCGCTATTGAAGATTTTAATTTGGCAAACAACATAAAACCATCGGCTGACGCGTATTTTGGTAAAGGCGAAAGTTTTTATAACCTGGGCAAAAAAGATTCTTCATCACAAAATTTAGATAAAGCAGTTGCACTCGATAACAAATATGCAAAAGCGTTTTACCTGCGCGGGCAAATAAAATTTGAAAATAAAGAGTATAAAGAGGCTATAGAGGATTACGACAAGGCTATTGCTGCAAAACCTGATTATGCTTATGCCTATAACGACAGAGGCTCTGCCAAAAAACAATTAGGTGATGAAGCGGGTGCTGTAGCCGACTACGAAAAAGCAGTTGCCAACGATGGTAAATTATACATCGCATTAAATAATTTAGGGTCGGCCAAGCGCAGTAAAGGCGATAACGCGGGCGCTATAGATGCGTATAATAAAGCTATTGCCGCAAAGCCTGATTATTATATGGCATTAAACAACCGGGGTGCTGCTAAATTAAACAGTGGTGACATTGCCGGGGCAATAGGCGATTTTAATGCCGCCTTAAAAATAAAAGCCGATTATGTTTTGGCTATGAACAATATGGCATCGGCGTACATAAAAAAACAGGATTTTAAAAATGCTGAGAGCTGGTGTACCAAAGCCTTGTTTATTGATGAAAATGCGGGTGCTGTTTATGTGAACCGTGGCATTGCCCGCCAAATGCTTAAAGATGAAGCAGGTGCTTGTGCCGATTGGAAACAGGCGGCCAAACTGGGTGTTGCTGCAGGCAAAAATTATTCAAGTGGTTTGTGCGATTAATTTATTTTATAATTTACAGTATGATAGTATTTAAAAAAATAATTTTGTTGTTGGTTTGCTTAACCCTATTTGGTTTTTTAGCAAACGCACAAAGCGTGCCTTTTGATAAAGCACATTTTCCTAACCAGAAAGACCAACTGAAAGAAGCTAAAAAAGCGTACGAAGATGGTAAAGATTCTTACGATATTGGTAGAAAAGAATATGATTTTTTATTAGAACAATACATTGCCATACATAAGTATTACCCGGTAAGCCGGCACGATTATGGGCATTCGGGCGATATTTATTTTCAGAAAGCACTGCCTTTGTTAGAGCAGGCACAGGCTTTAAACCCCAATAACGACCAACTTAACTTTATGCTGGGTTTTATTTATTTTGTGTTTGAGCCAAGGTCAGAAAAAGCACTTAAGTGTTTAGAAACCGCATACAAATTAAACCCAACGGCTAACGAGCCCGATGATGTTTATATGTTGGCATGGGCAAACCAATTAAATTTAAATTGGGATGAGGCTATTAAATATTATGAGCTTGCACGCAATTATGTTAATACAAAAGCAAAAGATAATGGCCCTTTTTTGGAAGAGCTGAATAAAAAAATTGGTGAGTGCCGAAGCGGAAAAGAGTTAACGGCACATCCTGTACGCACCTTTGTAGATAATTTAGGGTCGTCTATAAATACAGCATATCCTGAATACAGTGCATTTATCAATGCAGATGAGTCTACAGTTATTTTTACTTCGTGCCGCGATAATTCTACCGGAGGTAAAAAAGATGAAAATGGCGCATACTATGAAGATATATATATATCTAATAAAATTAACGGGCAATGGAGCCCCGCACAAAACATGGGGCCAACTATTAATACCGAAGACCATGATGCCACAGCGGGATTATCGGCCGATGGAACTACCATGTTTATTTACCGCTTTAAAGAAAAAGATGGTGGCGATTTATATGTGAGTCAGTTAAAGGGGAGTATTTGGTCTAAGCCCGAGCATTTGGGTAAAAATGTAAACTCAAAAGCACACGAAACTTCGGTTAGTATATCGTACGATGGCAAACAACTTTATTTTATCAGTAACCGCGAGGGTGGTATTGGTGATGGTGATTTATATGTTTGCCAAACCGATGGCAAAGGTGGCTGGCAAATGGCACAAAACGCAGGGCCGGTTTTAAACACCAAATACCCTGAAGAAGGTGTGTTTATGCACCCCGATGGCAAAACAATTTATTTTAGCTCGAAGGGTTACAATACTATGGGGGGGTATGATATTTTTAAATCGACGTTTGAAAATGGAAAATGGAGTACCCCTGAAAATTTAGGTTACCCAATTAATGGGCCGGAAGATGATGTATTTTTTGTTATTAGCGGTAGTGGGTATCATGGTTATTTTGCATCAGCTAAGCAAGGTGGCTTTGGCAAAACCGATATTTACCGTATTACTTTTTTGGGGCCCGAAAAACAACCTATGTTAATGAACGAAGATAATTTATTGGCCAGTGTGGCTGCACCTATAAGCGATTATAAGGCTGAAAAAATTATTAGCAAAGGCCCTAAAATGACTATGCTTAAAGGTATTATAAGCGATGAGCAAACCAAACAGCCTTTAGAGGCACAAATTGATTTAATTGATAACGAAAAAAACGAAGTGCTTGCCACGTTTAGTTCAAACAGTGCTACAGGTAAATATTTAGTGTCGTTGCCATCGGGTAAAAACTATGGTATTGCGGTTAAAAAAGATGGGTACTTATTCCATTCAGAAAACTTTGACCTGCCTGCCACTGCCGATTTTCAGGAAGTAGAGAAAAATATTGAATTGAAAAAAATTGATGTAGGTAAATCTATCGTACTGCGCAATATATTTTTTGATTTTGATAAAGCAACCATTCGCCCCGAGTCGGCTAACGAGTTAGACCGTTTAATAAAACTATTAAACGATAACCCAACCCTGCGTATAGAATTAGGCAGCCACACCGATAGCAAAGGAAGCGATGATTATAATATGAAACTATCGCAACAACGCTCGCAGTCGGTAGTAAATTATTTAATTAGCAAAGGTATTGCGGCTAACAGGCTTGAGGCTAAGGGATATGGTGAGACTGTGCCAATTGCCACCAACGATACCGATGAAGGCCGCCAGCAAAACCGCCGCACTGAATTTAAAATTTTAAGCAAGTAAATTTTATATAAATAATATGCTGAAAAAAGGTGAACATATAGAGGGCACTCCCACAGAGTTACAGGTTTTATTAGATAAAAATAAAGAAGCGAAAATGTTTTTCGAAACTTTATCTAAATCGTATAAGCAAGGATATTGTGATTGGGTGGGCTCGGCTAAACAAGAAACCACCAGGCATGTAAGAGCTGAAAAGGCACTTGTTATGCTAAACAACAAACAAAAGACATTGAAAACATAAAAGGTGTAATGCTTATAAACAAAAAAAACTGCTTAGTACTAAGCAGTTTTTTTTGTTGAGTAAATATCTATTTATGATTTAGAAGCATCGTAAATTTCTTTCAGTTTATTTTTTGTGGCTGTAACTGTAGTAAGCTGGTTATTAGTTGCTGTTGCATCGCCATTTTGTTTTTTAATATCTTCAAGCTTATTGGTTAATTCATCTTCTTTATCCTGATACATTTTCATTAAATCTTTCAGGGCTTTTTGTGCCGAGTATTTTACATAAGGGTTTTTACCTTTTTCGGTATAGGTTTTAATAAGGGCTGCACCGTTAAGTACGGTTTCATCTTTAGTGCAGTGTTTTAAAAATTGCCCGTAATTATTTACAAACCCAATGGCTTCAAATCCTGAAAAATTATCTTTTTGTTTTACAAAAAAATCGTTGTTTTTATCGTCGCCATTAGCTGTGTATAAATCCATAATAGTAAAACGTATGTTGTCGCTGTCTTCATTTTCTAATTCTTTCGCTTTTTGCATGGCGGCTTGCGGGTTTTCTTTAGCTAAGGCATCTAAACCGGCACCCACCACAGCATATGATTTTTCGGATAAAGCTGCCGTATAAATTGCTTTTACATCCGCATCGCCTTTGTAGTGCTTAGCTAAAAAGGCAATAGCTTCAGCCCGCACTTTTGTTTTTTCATCGCTTTGCGCTACTTTAATAAACAAAGGTTTTAGCTCGGCAAGTTTTGCAGCATCAACTTCTTCAAAAAGCTTTATAGCTTTTATGCGTAAATCGCCCATTTTATCAGTTAAAGCAAGCTTAGCAGCATCATAAATGGCAGGGTTGCTAATACCATCTTTAAACTGGTTAAGGGCCTCTAACCTGTCTAAATATTTTGGAGCGTTTTTATATTGATATACGTACTCATCGATAGTTTTGTTTTCGGTTTTTATGCAAAGCAATTGTTTCTCTCCGTCAAAATTAATTAACGAAGGTTTTTTATCTGATGCAAAGCTAAACTCTTCGCTTACCTGTGTAACGGTAATTTTTTCGCGGCGTACGGTTTTGTTAGCGCCATCGCCAAAATATAAATCAACATATACGGGTAGTTTATAAAGCGGTGCGTCTTCAAAATCTTGCTTTTGCTCTACTTTAATTTTTACCTGTTTGGCTGTTGCATCATAGTTATATGTAATATCTAATACAGGGTGGCCGCCGGTCATATACCACTGGTTAAAAAACCAGTTTAAATCTTCGCCGGTAACTTCTTCAAAAGCTAAGCGTAAGTCGTTTACCTCGGCATTCTTAAAACGGTTTTTTTCTAAATACAATTTAAGCGATGCAAAAAATGCGTCGTCGCCCACTTGTTTGCGCAGCATGTGTAAAATCTGTCCGCCTTTATTGTAGCTAATACCATCAAACATATCTTCGCGGTTATCGTAGGTAAAACGAATAAGCGGAGGATCTTTTTGTGATGATTGCATAATATAACCCATACGGCTTCCGTAGCTATGCGCATCGGCCGCATCAACACCATGTTTGTACTCTTGCCATAAATATTCGCCATAAGTTGCAAACGATTCGTTTAGCGATAAGTTACTCCAGCTTTCGGCTGTGGCTAAATCGCCAAACCATTGGTGAAACAATTCATGCGAAATAACATCTTCGCCTTTGCTGCCGTCAAGCAACTCGCGGTCGGTTTGGTAAATAAACTCACCATGCAGTGTTGCGCTGGTGTTTTCCATAGCACCCGATACATAATCTCTTGCAACAATTTGCGCATATTTTTGCCAGGCAAACGGAGTGCCTAATCGGTTAGAATAAAACTCAATCATTTCGGGTGTTAAGCCAAACATGGCTTTTGCATAAGGCTCGTATTTGGCTTCTACATAATACGACACTTCTTTTCCTTTCCAGGGTGTATCAACCACTTTTTTAAACTCGCCAATGCCCATCATTACTAAGTAAGCCGAGTGCGGTAAATCCATTTTCCAATGATCGGTGCGTGTGCCATCGGTATTTTTTTTGCTATCGGTTAGCAAGCCGTTTGAAAGGGTTGTGTATTTATCATCAACGGTAATGTAAATTTCGTCGGTAAATTTTTCGTTCGGGCTATCAACTGTCGGGAACCAGGCCGAGTTGCTTTGTGTTTCGCCCTGTGTCCAAATTTGCGGCATTTTATTTTTATCTTCGCCTTTAGGGTTAATAAAGTATAAACCTTTATCATCGGTAATGGCTTTGCTGCCGCCTGCTTTTAATTCATTTGGTTTCGATTTGTAGTCAATAAACACCGTGTATTTATCGTTACGGGTATATTCTTTATCTAAATCAATTTTTAACGAATCGTTTTCGTATACATATTTTAAATCGGTATTGCCTTTTGTACCTACCAGTTGCACTTTATAAATATCCATACCACGCGCGTTTAAGTATAATTTTTTTACGGGATAGAAGTAAGGCTTAATATCAAGTGTTGCTTTACCAAATAACCATTGGTTTTGCCAGTCGAATTTTACTTCGAGCTTAGTGTGTGTTATATCATTGCTTTTGGTGTTGGTTGCCTGATATTTTTTTGGCGTGGGTGGCTCGGGTTTTTTATCTACAAAAACGGTATCGGTTTTTACTACTATAACTTCTTCCGCTCCTTTGTCTTTTTTCTTTTTTTGTGCAAGTGCAGTTTGTGAAACAAACAAAATTGCCATAGCACTTACCAGTAATTTTTTAGTTGCCATACGTAGTTTTAAATTTGATGCAAAAGTGCAATTTTTATATGATTTTGCAGGTATTTTAGTATAAGTGGTTTAGTTTACGGATAAAGTGCCTAAATAAAGCACCAAAAAGAAACTATTGGTTGTAATAGCTTTTGTAGGCTGCGGCTGTAAACAAGCCTGCGGTTTCGGTACGCAGGCGTGTGTTGCCAAGTGTTATAGGGGTGAAATTATTTTCTATAGCAAGTTTAATTTCATCGGGGGTAAAATCTCCTTCGGGGCCAATAAGTACTAAGCTGTTACTGTTAGGTAAAATGGTTTTTAGTTCGGTTTTATTTTCCTCTAAACAATGTGCTATATATTTTGATGAAGTGTTTTTGTGAGATGCTATAAAATCTTTAAACATTTGTGCTTCGTTAATAACAGGCAATGTGGCTTGTATAGATTGTTTAACGGCACTTTCTGCAATTTTTTTAAGGCGGTCGGTTTTTACACCTGTTTTTTCGGTGCGCTTGCAAATAATAAACGAAAATTCATCAACACCTAATTCGGTACATTTTTCAAGCATCCACTCAATACGGTCAGCATTTTTTGTGGGTGATATAGCCACGTGCAAATAGTATGGCTTGGGTGCGGTTATTTGTTTTTTGCTGATAATTTTTGCACTGCAGGTTTGCGGATTGGCATCGGTAATTTCTGCTTCGTAAAAATTTCCTTTGCCATCAATCAGGGTTATAATATCGCCATTTTTATGGCGCAATACCCTTATACAATGTTTAGATTCTTCGGCAGATAAAAGCAATGTATTTTCATCCGCAAATATATTGGCAAAAAAAATCTGCAAATTATTTAGGTGATTTTGCCAGGTTTTTTTTCATGTAGCGCGGGTTAGCGCAATTGGCAGCCATTTCTTTAGCCTCTTCAATGCCACGGTTGGCGGCAGCTGTGTACATTTCGCAAGCGCCTAATAAATCATTTAAACCATTATGTTTAACTAAGGCTAACTTATAATAATTCATGCCAAACTCAGGGCGCATTTTAATAAGCAGGTTATAATCAAAAACGGCATTATTCCATTTTTCTTGTTTCTCATCCAATTCGGCACGCAATAAATACCCATCGTAATAATCTTTTTTCAGGTTAAGGCATTGGTTTAAATCATCAAAAGCCGAATCTAATTTGTCGGCTTTTATGTAAGCCTGTGCACGTAAATAATATACTTTGTAGTTAGTTGTTTTTTTTGCAATGGCTGTGTTTATATCGGCTACTGCCTTTGCAGTTTCATTAGTTTCTACATATATTTTAGCACGTTCGGCATATATGGAACCCGAATCGGGTAATATGGCTAAAGCCTCATTTAATTTTACCAGTGCAGGTTCGTATCTTTTTAAATTGCCTTGTGTCATCCCTTCTTTATACAGGTTCATCCCTTCGCTCCAGCAAAAACAATCGTCGAACACTTTTTTTGCCGCCTCACTGCCTTTGGTTATTTGGGTTCTTATGGCGGTACAGCCTGCTTTTTTATTTCCGGCTTTGTGTTTTGTATAAGCTAACAGAGCAAGGGCATCGGCATTAGCCGTATCTATGCTTAAAACTTTATCGGCATCTGCTTTCATGGCTGTGTAGTTGCCTGTGTTATAGTAACAAATGGCGCGCCTTGCATATACATCGGCCATGCATTTTTTTACATCATAACTTACGTTTGGTTTTTTTGCATCGGCCTCAATAACGGCAATGGCTTTATCATACGACTGAATAGCCAGGCTATAACTTTTGCCTTTAAATTTTGTATTACCGTCTTCAAAATCTTTGTTATTAATGCAAGTGCTTTGTGCATTAATTTTTACGATTGAAAACAATGAGAGAATAAATAGAAGTTTTTTCATGCGTGTTTGTTTTTGCTTAGCTGTGCAAATTTATTATTTATTTGTAATGACTTCAAAATCTATAATACTGTCACCCATATTTATAGATTGGTGCATTCCAAGAACAGGTGTTAGCGATGTTGTACCAACAATGTATGAATTTAAATAACCTGTAGTTGTTGCTACCGTTAACCTATTTTGTTTAGGTTGATATACCAATTTTTGTGCGTTTAAATTGAGTAAAGCAACATTTAAGTTGTCATTAACAACAGGATAAATACCTAAAGGTGTAGAAAAAAGCACATACTCGTTATTTACCATAACGGCCGATTGCATTTTACCGTAATTACCACTAACGGTTAAAGAAGTGAGGCTAAAACTGTTTTCTACAGGTTGGTAAATATATATTTGTGCCTGATTTGTAGAGGTATCATTACCCAATACATAAATACTATCCTGGTGCACGCCTTTTTCAAAAACGGCTATGGCTTTAAACTTGGCCGGCAACGCAATGCTTTGGTTAAAAGCTCCAAAACCGGTAAACGAAGCAATTTTATCGGGTACACTTGCTATTTTGCTTTTATACACCCCAATACCATAATTGCTGGTTTTGGTAAACAGGTAAGGATAAAAATTTATATCGTTTAAACGATACGATGTGCTATAATTACCTGTGTTAGTAAACGAATTTACATCGCTGTTTAAAAAACCAACATACGGATTGGTGCCATCGGTATACAGGCTCGTATAATCTACTTGGTTGGCGGTAGCACTGGCGCTATAAATTAATTGGTTTGCTGCTTGCTGCTGTAAATAAAAAGCCTGAAAAGGCCTTGCAAGGCCTTTGCCATTAACAAATAATTCCTGGTTATAACCACCGTATTTCATGCCATTATAGGCTTGTGATAAAACAATAGATGATATTGGGTATTGAGGCCCTTGTGTGGTATCAAATTGAATAATTGTTTGAGGATGGGTTTTTAAAACCGTGCAATAACCCCACAATAGTGTTGGCGACTCGGTAATAATAATAGATTGGTAATATGATGAGGTATTGTACCCATCATCGGCATTAATTTGTATTAAATAAGTGCCGGTTTGTAAGTGGTACTGTGTTAAAATATATTTTAAGGTAAATGTAAATCCGGCCGATTGAATGGGCACGGGCATACTTGCCTGTAAAGGTGTATGGTTTAAATCGGTAAGGGTAACGTTTACCGACGAAAGGTGCTCGTTATCACTAACTTGGGCGTTAACCACAACAGTATCAAACATATTATAATGCTGGCCTACTGTTGGTGAGTTACATACTATGCTGGGGGCAATACTATCTTTTTTATCTTTTTTGCAGCTCAGTAAAAAAAATATGAACAATAAAAATGAGGTTCTAAAAACTGAATGCATTGACAATGAATGATTTTTACGAAAATAATAAAAAAAATCGCACCCCACCCCTCTAATAACTTTGTTCAAAAACAGTTAAATATTTTTTATACCTTGAGGATTGAAAACATTGGTGTTATCTTGCACCCCCCTATGAACCAAATTAGCACAAATAAACCCAAATTAAAACTACAAAATTTTACACCACCCACATTAGATGGAAAGTTGCAGCCGCAAGCTGTTGACCTTGAAGAAGCGGTATTAGGTGCCATGATGCTTGAAAAAGAAGCATTAAGCAATGTTATTGATATTTTAAAACCCGAAGTTTTTTATAAACCTGCACACCAAAGTATTTACCGTGCTGTTTTAGATTTATTTAATAACTCTGAACCCGTTGATTTATTAACTGTTACCGCGCAACTTAAAAAAAACGGCGAGCTTGATATTGCCGGTGGCGCTTACTATATATCGCAGTTAACTAACCGTGTGGCCTCATCGGCTAATGCCGAGTACCACGCGCGTATTATTTTGCAAAAGTACATTCAGCGCGATTTAATACGTATTAGTACCGAGGTTATTAATAATGCGTATGAGGATAGTACCGATGTATTTGATTTGTTGGACAAGGCTACTGAAAGCATTTTCCAATTGGTTGATACCAACGTACGTAAACAACAAGATAGCATTAGTAAATTATTAGCTAAAGCCATTACACAAATTGAAGAAGCCAGTCAGCAAACGAGTGGTGTAACCGGTGTGCCAAGTGGCTTTACCAGTTTAGATAGAATTACGGG
>DATFTU010000433.1:0-2834 GCA_035261565.1 Bacteroidia bacterium | reverse complement strand
GCCAGTTTAACAGTAAGATTAATAGCTAATTGCCGATTATCTCGGTTAGATAATGTAACATACTGCACCATGGTTATACCATTCATAATTACCCAAACGGCTTCGCTAATAGAGGTGGCAGTTGAAAAGACACCTACACTTTTTTTACTTTGCCAATTGTTAGCGCTATCTAAAACATAATAACAAAACCGATAGTTTAAAAGCTGAAATATATTAGCGGCCTGCACCATTAAACCATAACGTGCCATTAAAGCAAATGATTCTGCCCACGAAAAGGAAATGCGCTTAAAATCATTTCGTAGATAATATACACTAATTATTAGATTAATTAAGTAGCCAAAACCTAAGGACCGGTAAAAAGCAAATACAGAAATTTTATTTAGTAAAAAAAACTGAATAAGTAAAGAACCAATAATAGCAATACTTTGCAATATACTTACCAGGTTATTTTGTTTTATTTTTTGAAGCCCGTTTAAAAACACATTGCTAATACTGCTTACGTTTGATAGTAAGGTAAGTAATACAAAATAAGACAGATCTTTAATTTGAAAATGAAAATACAGATGGAATAAAAACGGAAGTAAAAAACCGGTTATAATACCAACAAGCACAGCGGGCAATAATAAACTGTATGGATTTTTTTTGGGGATGAGGTATACTAAAGCGTTTCCGCCAATAATATCATTCAACAATAAAACAACGGTTACATTTAAAAATAAAATGCTTATTTCTCCACGTCCGCCGGCACCTAAATAGCGGGCTGTAATAAGTACTACCAAAAAATTAATGATAGAAATAATTCCTTTAGAAAATATAGTTTGAATTATTTTGAATAGCATGCGTAAAGGGCGAATTTACATATTGTTTGGATTGATTAAACAACTCGCTACAAAGCCTTGCTGTAACGCAATTTTAAATGGCTTATTTTATATATTATACAATTTGGTTTTTTTATACAGAAATTTTTCTAAATTTGCAGCCTGAATTTATGGACTGTGTAGCTCAGTTGGTTAGAGCATCAGATTGTGGTTCTGAGGGTCGTGGGTTCGAGCCCCATCACGGTCCCTTAAATTCGTAAATGCTTTTGCATTAAAAAATGTTGAATCTTACCCCACAAAAGGTAAGATTTTTCGTTTATGGTATATCCACAACTCTTATAAAAATCTACCGCATTTTCTCTGGCATGAAGAATAACTTCCAAACGGTTATTTTGTTTTGAAATCTCCTCTAAATAAGCAATAACCAATTTACCCAAGCCTTTTCCCTGATAATCGGGATGAATACCCATATATCGTATTTGGGCTGTTTTATCGTCGATAAAATGCAAGCGTGAACAGGCAATGGCTTTATCGTCTGTTTTTATAAAAGCATGAATACTTGTATCATCTGTTTCATCAAATTCCGACCCTTTTGGATGCCCCCAGGGTTTTCTTAAAACATCGTAACGTAATTGATAATAAATTTCAAAATCTTGTGGTGTAGAAGGTTGTTCTACTATAAAATTAGAATTTAGCACGCGTACGGTGTTGTTTCTTAAACTTAATTTTATAATTAACGTTAACTGTAAATAGCAGGTATGAATCCTTGTATTTTGGGTTCCCTCTTTGAGCTCCTGAGCCATCTCCATTTGGGGATGTTGCTCCTGGTATGGTACCTAAACTTGGGTCGGCAAGAGCAACAGCCGTTGGGCCATATGCCTGCTGAAGTTTTGCTTTATCATAATACGTGCCACTAACACCATCAATATAATCGGTAAATGTTTTCCTAACCGAAAATTCAGCTCCAATACTTAAGAGTTTAGTTACTGCATAACGAAAACCAATCCCTACAGGAATGGCTACATTAAAGTTAGAAAATTGCCTGGGCCCACCTGGTAAACCTTGCCCTTCTGTATGGTACTTTTTTACACTGTACCAGTCTCCGTTTAATTTCTCTTTTGGGTTATAATAAAAAATACCTATACCTGAAAATATGTAAGCCGTAAACTTTCTGTTTTTCTTTTTTGAGTGCAAACCACCTATAGAGTATAGGTTTTTAGTTTTTTCGCCAATAAAATAATATTCAGCTTGTATGCTAAACTCTACAATAGATGAACGGAAATTTAAATTGCGGTTATGCCTTATGGGGTCTTGAGTTAGGGCATCGTCTCCAGATACCATGGCATATGCAAGCATTGCCTTAAAACCAAAGGCCGATGTTAACTTTTTGTACCTAATGCCGGCATCTATATTAAAACGTGTAGTGCCAAAATTGTAATCGTTTAAAAAGTGAGTACCATTTCTATCTGCACCACCTAAGTCTCCTAAAAAACCGGTAGGACCAAGCCCTCCTATAAGCTCATACTTATATTTATTTCTGGACTGAGAAAAAGCCAGCACAGAAAATAACATTAAATAAATAAAAATATGAGTTCTTTTCATCATTTGCGGATGCAAATTAACAAAATAAAATGCTTGTTTAAAACTTGTTAATGAAATTTTAAACAAGGAATTGTTAGTCCGATGAAATGAGTAGAAAGATTTTAAGTATTGTTTTTTATGTTTTCTATAAAAGAAGGGAGTTTTTTTAAATAAGCAAGTTCTTTAAATTTTTCGCGGGCTTCAGCAGCCGGGCTGCCAAAATAAACTTTACCACTTTCTAAGTCCTTACCAACCCCCGATTGAGCATAAACTTCCACATTATCTGGTATACTAACATCGTTGGCCACACCTGCCTGACCCCACAAAATAACATTATCTCCGATAGAAACCACGCCGGCTACACCTACTTGTGCTGCTATAGTACAATTTTTGCCAATAGTAGTATCGTGCCCAATATGCACCAAATTATCAATT
>DATFTU010000432.1:0-7528 GCA_035261565.1 Bacteroidia bacterium | reverse complement strand
CGGCTAGTAATATTCTATTTCTCTTATAGTCATAGTATAGTCTCTGCCTTCCTTACTTATTCTTTTAGTCCAGTTACCAAATTTATCGTACTCATAGGTATAAATTCTTCTACTATCCATACTGCCGTTTGCCGCATAACTGCTTTTTTCAATTGGGTTGCCTTTGTCATCATACTTTCTAATAACACCCCATTTTAATTTTCCGTTTGGTTTGTATTCATAATCTTCAGTTAAATTTCCCTTATCATCATATTTGTATATACGTTTCCAATTTAACTTATCAATTGCAGTATAGTGCCTGTTACATCCGTTGCATTATACCCTGTAGCCGAACCGTTGTTGCTTCCAACATCTCCGGTAATAATGGTTGTACCCGAATTAGAAACCGCCCCATCAGATGAAAATATAGCATAACACGCCGATACACCAAGTGAGGGCGCTGTTGGCCCTGTCAAAACCGGGCTTCCGCACCCTACCGGCATATAAGCCAGCACACCATCTGTAGTAACAGCACCCGCAGTAGAAAGTGCTCTTCCTTCTAATGTATCTCCCGCATTCATGTTAATGGCTGCATTGTTTGCAATAACAGTTCCTCTCATAGTAGTTCCTGATGCCATACTTACCAAACCCTCTACTTTCCAAAATACATTACAGGCCAGGGCTCCGTTGGTTAATTTTATTTTTGCATTGGCGTTGGCAGAAAAAGAGCCTTGAATTTTAAAGATAAATACGGCATTGGCATTGCCTTGTGCATTTAAAGTAAGATCTAAGTTTAACGTTGCCGCACCTGAAATAGAATAAACGCCTGGCGTAAGTGTTTGTCCGTTTCCAAGTAAAGGTGCCGGAAATAAAGTAGCGGTTGTTCCTGCTAATTGATTATATGCTGTAAGCAAATCTGCCGAACAAGTGGCACTTGTACCATCGCCATCATGCATACCGCCGTTTACATTACCAAAGCCTGTGCTAGAACCGCTATTAGTACCTACGTTACCCGTAAGCTGCGATATACCTGTATTTGTAACTGCTCCGCTAGTTGAGAAAAGCACAAAATTAGTTGCCGTACCTAAGTTAGGTGCTTGCCCGAAATTTATATTCGGAAAAAGCAATAGAGTAGCTATTGTTATACTAGGTACTATTTTATTTTTCATATTGATTAGGTTTATTGTGAAAGAATTTTCACAATACAAAGGTGCATCTTAAGAAAAGGAAATCTGTTACATAAGGTTGCTAAAACCTTACATCATTCACACATTAGTTCAGTCATCCTTTAAATAGTTACTTATTTGTATAAACGCTTATAATGGTAAACTCCCCTGTATCTTCAGTAACGTAAAAATAATTTTGCAAGGCTGTTTCTGCATCCTTTCTATTTGTGTATGATTTATTATCTAACTTTGATAAACAATCGTGTTCACGATTAATGAAATCTGTTTGATAAATTTTATATACTTTTTTTATTGCCATGACCTAACATTAGAGCTACAAAATTGCATTCTCTTTATAATACTTGTGTTACGTAATTAAAGAAAGAAGTTACACATTTCACATGTGCATATTAAAATTGGGTAATGGCGGTGCTCATTTTAAGGTATACTAATGCACAATTAAAAATAATATAAAAAAGCAATTCATTATACAATGAATTGCTTTTAAATGCTTAACGCGTTATGATTTGTTGTTTATTTTCTCCAGCCACCGTGCACCCATACTTCATGACCCCTATCATGGCGTTTCCAGTAACCTTGTCGGTAGGTATAACCAGAATGCGGTGGACTTTCCCAACGGCTTCCGCCATATCGGTATTCGCTTCCATTAGGCTCCCACTCTTCGTCAATCCAAACATGTGCCAGACTGGGTCTCGGAGCCCTTACTATAATAGGTACAACAGGGCGTACACTTACATATATCTGCGCAGAGGCAGAAGAGCATACACTAAAAAGAACTATTCCGGAGAAAAGTAACTTCGCTAACTTTTTTTTCATAACTAAATTGTTTATTGATTAATAATATATCTGCTGCAAAGATGAGATACATTAGGTGCTTTTGTGTTACATACTTATGTATAATACTTATATCATTCACAGATGACCTACCAAATTAACGACGGTGATGCCATCTTCTGTGGCGATGCCCGTTTTCTTCAACCACTATACATGAAGTGCAAAATATACTTAGTAAAACTGCCACTACAATTACTCGTGTTTTCATATTGCTTTTATTTAAATTAATTTATTTCAGTAATTCTTAATTCAACTCTGCGGTTCAATTGTCTTCCTTCAGGATCATCTTTACCATTTGCTTTTTTATTAGCTGCAGCAGGCATCGTTTTACCATAGCCTTTAGCTTTCATAAGTCTGGTATCTATTCCATTTTCTATTAAACGGTTTACAACTGCCTGTGCGCGCTCTTCCGAAAGTTTTTGGTTATATACATCAGTTCCTTTACTATCGGTATGTCCCGATATTTCTACCTTCATATTCGGATTGCTTTTCATAATCATTACCAGGTTTTTTAACTCTACATTAGATTGAGAACGCAAAGTAGCTTTGTCAAAATCAAAGAAAATATTATTCAAAACAATTTTGGAACCTACTACTATGGGAGGTAATGTTATTTGCCTATTTACTTCATAGTATTTGGTTTCTTTAGGTATTTCCATATTATCAGAGAAGAACAAATGGTTATCTGCCTGGTAGGTTACATTATAATTTTTGCCCGGTGTTAGTATAAATAAAAACTCGCCTGTTTTGCTGTTGGCATGATATACACCCACCACTTGTTCGGTTTCATTATCGGTTATGGCAATAACTACATTTTTAGCAGGCTTACCTGTTTCATCTACCACAGTACCTTTTACTAAAGTAAGCTGTGCTTGTTTTTTATTGATAAAGGTTGCCATGTAATTATCTTTTTCGCCCAAACCTCCTTCGCGAAAAGAAGAGAAATACGCATTTAATCCATCCGGACTAATTATATAAAAAACATCATCGTCGGTTGTATTGATGGGATAACCCACATTCATTACTTCAGACCAAACGGAATCGTTTGAAAGAATACTATTAAATATATCGAAGCCACCCATGGTGTTGTGCCCGTTAGAACTAAAAGAAAAAGTAATTCCATCTGCATGCATAAAAGGAGAATCTTCATCATAAGGCGTATTGATGGCAGCGCCCATGTTTTTAACTTTTGTCCAATCTCCATTCGTTGTTTTTTTACTGATGTACAAATCTCTTCCGCCAAAGCCACCAGGCCTGTTGCTTACAAAATAAAGTGTGTTCCCATCTGCCGAAAAAGATGCACTTGGTTCCCAGTATTTTGAATTGATGTTATCATTTAATTTCACAGGCGTACTCCAAGTATCTCCATGTAAAGTTGTGCTATAAATATTTCCATCTCCGTTATCATCTTTATAAATTAAAATTGTTTGCCCGTCAGGCGATATACCTACACTTGCTTCGTTCGATTCGGTATTAATAGGCGTACCAATACCCACCGCCTGCGACCAGCCCGTAGATGTTTTGTTAGACCTATAAATATCTTCCATAAAATTACCTTCATCATCTTTCAGGCCACCTGTACTTCCTTGTCTTCTCGATGTAAAAAAAAGTGTGCTTTGGTCTGCCGTTAAAACAGGCGAGTAATCTGCATTGATTGAATTTACTGTAGAACCCATGTTTTGTATTTTTATGCTTATGGGGTTGGCTACTAAACCTTGTCCGGTTTTGCACATTTCTATATTTCTGTTAATCTCAGCAAGTAAAGCTTCGTTCATGCTTTTATTCTCAACCATAACAGCAATAAATTTTTGGTAAGCAGCTATGGCTTTATCAAATTGGTAATTAAAATGGTAAGCATCCCCTAAATATTTATAAGCCACAAGCGGCGCTTTTTTTTCTTTGTAAGAACTTCCTTTGTAATTAACCGTAACTTCAGTGACTGCTTTGCTGAAATAAGGAATGGCTTCTGTCTTATACCTTCTTGAACCGCGATAGCATATACCTAATTTAAAAGCCAGATTTATATTAGTTGGTTCTTCTTTATACAGGTTGAGCAACATCGGAATGGCTTCGGCGTAACCTCCTTTGGCGTAAGTAACAGATTCGTCTTTTCCATCCTGATAGATTTTAGAGAATATTTCATCAGCCGCATTAAATTTTTTCTCGAAACTATCTTTACTGTTTTGGGCATTGAGGTTGCATATACTTAGTAAGCATATAAGGGTGATAGAATTAATTGTTTTCATAAAATTTGTTTAAAAATTAAATAGTAAGTCGCAAAGATGATTGCCTTTGCCATGGTAAGTATTACAAGATTGCAGGAATAAGTTGTATTATTCACACATGTGTATGTGTTTAAGGAGTTAAACTAATAATCAATCAATTTTAAACGATGAAGTAATTTATGCTCCGCTTTTATGGTACGAAAACGATATCCTACATATATCATAAATTTTCCAAAACTGTAATTAAACGTTGAATTTAAGCTTCCGTTAAATAAAAAATAATCAAAGATACCCATGCTGCCAACAAAACATCTTCCGTTATCATAACCTAAACCAACACGTACATTTAATTTACCGGTGCCGGCAACTAATTGGTTGTACGTAGAATTGTCGTCTCGTTTGTAGTTTACTTGCTCTCCACCAAAACCCTGGACTAATGAAGCAGTAGCGTAACATTTTTTTAGAAAGACAAGCGTATAGATGTATCCCAGATTTAATCCCAGGTTTTGTGTATGCCCGGTTTTAATAAATGAAGAGGAATCAAAACTGCTTTTGAAAGGTTGAGTAACAAGAGACGGATTTCCATTAGCGGAGAAATAAGAATAATAAACACCTACTAAAATTGAACCTGCACTTTTTTTCTGTCGTTCGGTAAACCCAAATGTATTTCTGTAAGAGAATTTTTTATTATTTACAATATAATAACTGCTTATTTCAATATTTAAGGCATTAACATCTAAACGAATGGCGTAAGGCTTATTACTTATATAACTATTATACGATTGTGAGTTTTTAATGTAAAACCCACCATAATGTTGTACAAAAACATCAGTGGTAATTTTTCTGCCATATAAATTAAGTTGATAATCTTTATAGATTGTTTTTCCTTTGGTATTTATATTATCGCCAAATAATTTAACTCCTGTGTTCACAATAAAAGTAGCCCATCTGGAGCTTACACTTATTCCTAAATCGTATTGAAGATTAGGTGCAAATACTAATTTATTGCCGCTTTTTACATCTGTTAAACTAAATTTTAAAAAGCGAGTGGAAACCGGCAAGGTAATTACCAATTGCTTATCATAGAATTGAATATACGATGTATCGTAATTAACAGGCCGTGTTCTTGTAATTTCATAAACAACACTTCTGTGTGGCCACATCCATATCTGCCACAGGGTTTTGTGCGGGATGTTCCAAATATTTTTTATCGAATTATGTGTTTGTTTCTCTAAAGTATCTTGTGCATTACTTTTAAAAGAAAAGAGAGTCATCAGTAAAAGAATAGGCAAAAAAATATTTTTACTTTTCTTTATTAAGCCAATAAAACACATTACATACGTTCCATATACCACTTCAATTCTTTTTCCATTTTTTTATAGCGGAAAATAGTGGTAATTATTTTTTGCAAACGAACAAAAGCGGTTTCACTTTTTACTACGTAATCAAAAGCGCGGTGGTGCATGCAGTTTATAGCTACATCTATTTTATCTTGAGAAGATAACATCACTACTGGAATATCAGGATTGTATTTTTTTATTTTATCAAGCGTTTCCATACCATTTATAGCATTTTTATCTATGCCATCTAAATGATAATCCAAAATAATTACATCGGGACTGTGTGACAAATTTTCCATGCAAAATTCTCCTTTGGCAAAAGTTTCAATTACAAAATCGGCATGTTGCAAAAATTCTATTTCTAATGATTTTAAAAATACAGCATCATCATCTACTAAAAAAAGCTTTATTTTTTCACTCATATTTTAGTGTTTTTAATTGCATTAAACTCTTGCTCTAGTTCTTTACAGGCTTGCGTACAAACGATTTCAAGTTGTAAAATCATATCAGGCATTTCACTTGCTTCTTGCTGTGTACTGGCAAATTCCTGCACTTTTTTTGCCATGTTCTCAAAATCCACGCTAATACCCACTATAGAAAAAGAGGGAATCATTTTATGTACCGCAGCATATAAAGATTTCCAATCTTTATCTTTTAAACCCTCTTTCATAGCAAGTATTAATGGGGGTGTTTGTTCTAAGTAAAGTGAAATCATCTGCATCATTAATTTTGGGTCTGATTTAGTACGATGTAACAAGTAATGTAAGTCGGTATATTTTTTAACAGTAATTTCTTTAGCTTTCATGTTTGCCGGTTTTTTAACCAATCCTATTATTTTGTTATACAATAATTTTTCGTCAACAGGTTTTGCTATATAATCATTCATGCCAACGGCCTTGCATTTTGCTAAGTCTACAGTAGTTACATCGGCAGTTAAAGCCATAATAGGCACTTTAGAATTCATTTTATTACGAATGTATTCTGTAGCTTCAAAGCCATTCATTTCAGGCATTTGCAGGTCCATTAAAATAATATCATAGGAGTTTGTTTGTAGTTTCTCTATAGCTAATTTTCCGTTGGCTACTATATCACGTTCAAAACCAAAGTCATCCAACAGCGTTTTCATCAGTAATTGATTAAGTGCAATGTCTTCAACTACCAAAACTTTTATGTGTTTAATTTCCGTATCTAATTCTACCGGTTCTACTTCTAATTCCGCCTCAGCATCGGTCTTTAAAAAACTTAATATGAAACTAAATGTAGAGCCCTCATCAACTTTACTTTTTACATAAATGCTGCCACCCTGAGGCTCGACTAACTGTTTTACTATGGCAAGCCCTAAACCTGTTCCGCCATACAATCTTGATGTGCCGCTGGTTGCCTGCTGAAAGTTTTCGAATATTTTTTCTATTTTATTTTCGGGTATCCCAATACCGGTATCTTTAACTGCAAATTCAAGGGTTGCTTTTTCTGCATCTTCATTTAATAAGCGAACGCTTACGGTAATTTTTCCTTTTGTGGTAAACTTTACCGCATTACTTACTAAATTTAAAATAATCTGATGAAGGCGTACAGGGTCTCCAACCAATACTTCAGGAATACGGCTGTCGTATTCCTTTACCAGCTCCAAATTCTTTTCCTGAATTTTTGTTTCAAATAAATGAAGCATGGCAGATAAAGATACTGCCATTTTAAAAGGAGTTTGTACAAAAGTCATTTTTCCGGCATCTACTTTTGCCAAATCCAGTATATCGTTAATGAGTACAATTAAGGCATCACCACTTATTTTTATAGCGGTTAAATATTCTTTTTGTTTTGCTGTTAAATCTGTTTTAAGAACTACTTTTGTAAATCCTATAATGGCGTTCATAGGTGTACGTATCTCATGGCTCATGTTCGATAGGAATTGCTGTTTTGCCTTAACAGCATCTTCTGCAATTACCGTTGCACTTTCAGCTTTACG
>DATFTU010000431.1:0-3415 GCA_035261565.1 Bacteroidia bacterium | reverse complement strand
TTGATATTTACGATTTAAGCAAAGAAGATTTAGCCGAGCTGTATTTTAAACGGGGTTACAGTTATTTACAAACCGGCAATACCGAAAAAGCTAAAAACGATTTATACGAAATTAAAGATGTAGATAATAAATATGCCAAGCCGGCTAACTATTATTACTCGCACATATCGTACACCGAAAAAAATTATGCCGTTGCCTTAGAGGGTTTTACCCGTTTATTAAACGATGAAACATTTGGCAGTGTGGTACCCTATTATATAGCGCAAATTTATTACCTGCAAGGCAAGTATGATGAGGTAATTAAGGTTGCTCCTGCCCTATTAAATGATAGTCAGTATGTGCAAAAGGCGGGAGAGATTAACCGCATTATTGGCGAATCGTACTACAATAAAATGTTGTATAAGGAAGCCATTCCTTTTTTATTAAAAGGCTTTACCGGTACCGAACATGATAATTACCAGTTAGGATATGCTTATTACAAAGCAAACGATATTAAAACCGCCACTCCTTATTTTGAAAAAGCAAGTACCAAAAACGACTCGCTGGCGCAAAATGCTTTTTATTATTTAGCTGATTGTTATCAAAAACTAAACGATAAAACCAAAGCACGCAGTGCTTATTACTCGGCATATAGTTTAGGGTTTAACCCGGTTATTAAAGAAGATGCTTTGTTTAATTACGCCAAACTTTGTTACGAAACCGGGTTTAGCCCGTATAATGATGCCATACGGTATTTCCAACAGTATATAACCGAGTATCCTAAATCGCCCAATAAAGAAGAAGCTTATACGTATTTAATTAACTGTTTTCATTCAACCAAAAATTATGCGGGCGCCATGCGTATTATCGAAAAAATGAACTCGGATGATATACGTATTAAACAAGTATATCAAAAGCTGGTTTATTTTACTGCCGTTAATTTTTACAATAACAATGCTCCCGATTCGGCTAAAAAATACTTTAACATGGCATTTAAACTAAACACCGACCCGGTGGTGTGTGCCGAAAGTAAATATTGGTTGGGTGAGTTATCGTACCAAAACAAAGCCTACAACAATGCTATTGAAAGTTGGGAAAGTTTTCAATTAATGCAAGGCGCCTTTAGTTTAAAAGAATACGATATAGCTAATTACAACATTGGCTATGCTTTTTTTATGAATAAAAATTATGAAGAAGCGGGTATTGCCTTCCGTAAATTTTTATTATCGAAAAACCTGAATGATGCCAACAAAGCGGCTGATGCCAACCTGCGTACGGCCGATTGTTATTTTATGGAGAAAACATACAACTCGGCGGCTGAGTATTACGAAACCGCCATTGCTTTAAATAAAACCGATGTTGATTATGCCATGTACCAAAAAGCCTTGTGCGATGGCTTACAAAAAAATTACAAAGAAAAAATAAGTGATTTAAACGCGCTGCAACAAAAATTTCCATCATCTAATTATGTAATTAAATCTATTTACGAAACAGCCGAAAGTTACAAAGCCATTAATGATTATGATAATGCTATTACGTATTACGAGAAAATTGTAAACAATTACCCGGCATCCATTTATGTACACCCCAGTATAAAAACTATTGGCATATTATATTTTAACCAAAATAAAAACGAAAAAGCTTTTGAGTACCTGGATAAGATTGTAAAACAAAACCCAAAATCGGATGAGGCAACTGATGCTATAGAGTATGTGAAAAAAATATTTAAAGCGCAGAAAAACCCTGAGGGGGAAGAAGCCTGGATGAAATCAATAGGCAGTTCGTTAAGCCAGGATGAATTGGATGAAGATTTTTGGGATAAAGCAGCCGATTTGTATTACGAGAAAAAAGATTATGATGCCGCCATGCTTGAAATGCAAAAGTATATTGCTAAATTTCCTAATGGCAAATATTTAACCGAGGCTAATTTTTGTTATGCCGAATGTTTGTATAGCAAAGGTAATTATACAGATGCTTTAACATCGTATAAATATGTATTATCAAAACCTCGCAGCATACATACCGAAACATCACTGCTAAAAGCATCGTACATTTTATATAAGGATAAAAATTATGCCGAAGCCTTGTCTTTATATATTCAGTTAGAAGATTTAGCTGAGTCGGTTCAAAATAAACTTACCGCCAAATTGGGTGCCATGCGCTGTGCTTTTTATACTAAAAACTACGATGCTTGTATTGATGCCTGCAACAAGGTACTTACTACCGAAAAAATAAGTGCACAGCAAATGGCAGAGGCTCATCAGTTAAAAGCTAAATCGTTATACGAAACTAATCGCAGAGATGAAGCTGTGGGCGATTTTCAATACCTGGTTAAAAACGCTAAAAACGAATCGGGGGCCGAGGCTTATTATTACCTGGCTTTAATTCATTTTCAGAAAAAAGAACTGAAAGAAACCGAAAAAACCATAAACACCTTAATTGCCTATAATTATTCAACCAACGATTGGAATACCAAAGCCATGCTGTTAATGAGTGATGTGTATGTTGCAAAAAACGAAACAAACAACGCTGAGGTTATTTTGCAAAGTGTAATTGACAATGCCGATAAGCAAGAGTATACCGATATGGCTAACCAAAAATTACAGGAAATAAAAGATAAACAAAAAGCGGCCGAAGAAGCTAAAAAACAACAAGAGGAGCAAATGCAAATTGAGTTTCAGAATAAAGGAAACGATGTTAAGTTAGATGCTCAACCACTGCCTAAAGTAGAAAAAACAGATTCATTAAAAACTAACCCTGTTCAACCTAAATAAAATGCGTTTTCGTTTATATAACTATATTTTACTGGCTGCATTTATAGGGGTGGCAAGTAAAGGTATTTCACAAAACCCAATTGGAGAGCTTACTTATAGCAACGTTAGTAATTTTACGCCCACCATTAAAGATGCGGCTGTTAAGCAAACCGACCAGCCAGAAATTGTTGATACGGTTAAAAAAATTACCAATGTAACGTATTCTGCGCCTGGTATTCCGTTTAAAACTACATACCAAACTTCGCAAATTGAGCCTGCTAAAATGGTTAACGAGCCTTTATCTAAACTATACCAATCGTTATTAAAAGTGGGTATGGGCAATTACACGATGCCTTTTGTAGATTTTTTCTTAAACAGTTTACGTAATAAAGATATGACATGGGGTGTGCGGTACAATCACTTATCATCGTATGCTAAGTTTACGGGGTTAGGCAGAACAGATTTCTCCGACGATAATGCAAGCCTGTATGCTAAAAAGTTTTATAAAAAACATACCCTTAGTGCCGATTTTAACTATAGCCGTAACATGATGCACTATTATGGTTTTACTGATACGCTTAAAAACGATAATGGTAGTTTGTATAAACAATACTTTCAAACCTTTGAAGGCAAACTGCGTTTGCAAAGCCATTATGGCGATACGGCAGGTAAAATAAACCACG
>DATFTU010000430.1:0-6146 GCA_035261565.1 Bacteroidia bacterium | reverse complement strand
CACCTTATACTTCTTATAACAGAACAAACCCGCAAGATTATTATTTTCTAACATCAAACCAAGGTGCCATCGTAGCAAACGGTAACTTAAAACCAGAACGTACTGTTGACTATGAGTTAGGTTTTACTCAAACTTTAAATGAAGCAAAAACTGCAGGCCTTAAATTATCTGCCTTTTATCGCGAAATGCGTAACCAGGTACAAATTACACGGGTTAACCAGGCTTATCCTCTATCATACATAACTTACGGAAATATAGACTTTGGTACAGTTAAAGGATTCTCTGCAGAATTTGAGTTACGCCGTACGGGTGGTTTTCAATTAACAGCTAACTATACCCTTCAGTTTGCAGAAGGTTCTGGTTCTAACGCTAACGGAGGCTATAACTTAGTAAACAGTAGCCAACCAAACTTACGTATTATTACTCCTTTGGATTATGACCAACGCCACACGTTTACAACAATTTTTGATTATCGTTTTGGTAACGGAAAAGATTACCGAGGTATCCAAACAACTGTTAAAAAGAAAGATGGTACTGAAAAAACTATCCAATGGCTTAAAGATGTTGGTATAAACTTTGTAGCTCGTTTAGGTTCTGGTACACCTTATTCACAAAGAACTCCTGCCGCTTCAGACGTAGAAATTGGTAATAACATTACTCAATACTTAGCAGGAAGCTTAAATGGGTCTCGTTATCCTTGGCAGTTTAGAGTTGATATGCGTATTGATAAAAATATTCAGTTAACATGGGGTGATAAGAAAAATGAAGATAAAGCAAAACACACCAATTTAAATATATACCTGCAGGTTCTTAACTTATTTAATACTAAAAACGTAATTAATGTACATAGCTACACAGGTAGCCCTAAAGATGATGGATATTTATCATCAGCCTTTGGTGTAAACGAAATAAATGGTAAATACGCTCAAAGTACGGCTTACGGACAAGGGTTTACCACTTTATATAATGCTAAGTTAGCGGATGGCCGTTATTACAGCACACCACGTCAAATACGTATAGGTTTACAGTTTGATTTTTAATTTTTAAAAATATTTAGATATGGAAAATTCAATGTTTAATTCAACCGGTAAAAAAATAAAAGCAGCTTTGTTTTTATTTTCATTAGGGCTTAGCGTTACTGTACCTGCCAGAGAGAATATTGGCGGAGGCAATCATCGCAACTCTAATACTAATAATACAGTTATGAGTGGTTGTTCAGCTGGGTCTACTCAACAAGAGATTCAGTTAAACAACGTACGTACTCGTATTTTAACAGATGGTGATATGTGGTGGGATTTTGCTGCCTCTATTGCTAAATACGAAATACCCAAAGGAAGTAACTCATACGCACAGTTTGCCGGTTCATTATGGTTTGGGGGGTATGTTAATGGGGCTGTTCACATGTCTGCCATGACTTATCGTCAAAATGGTATAGATTTTTGGCCTGGGCCATTAAACCCAACTGACTTAAGTATTAGCATACAAACTTGCCAGAACTATGATAAAGTTTGGACTTTTAATAAAACAGATGTAAGTAATTTTTACGCTTATTGGCAACAGTATGGTTCTGCAGACCCTGCCACACCAACATGGATCAAAGATTATCCGGGTAATCCTGATTATGCGGGCGCTAATGTTAATATACCAAACGGAACAGCAAGTTCCAGTAGCTCTGTTAACGGTTATAACTTAGCAGGTTTACTAGGTACAGTTTACCCTATGAATTATTTAGCCCCTTATTATGATAGAAACGGAGATGGTGTATACAACTATGCAAACGGAGATTATCCTGCTTATATAGTTCCAACTCACTCTGTAACACGTGGTCAATGTGTTAGATATTTGTTTGGTGACCAAACCCTTTTCTTTGTATTTAACGATAAAGGAAATAGTGTGCATGGCGAAACAGGTGGTAAAGCTATTGGAGTTGAAATACGCGGACAAGCATTTGAGTTTTCTACCAGCGACCAATTAAATGATATGAGTTTTTATAACTACGAAATTATTAACTGGAGTAGTAATAAAGTAGACTCTACTTATTTTACCGTTTGGGATGATTGCGATTTAGGTAATTATCAGGATGATTATGTAGGCTGCGATGTTGGCCGCGGTTTAGGGTATCAGTATAACGGAGATAATTATGATGAAGACGTGGGTGGGCAAACCGGATACCATGATAAATTACCTGCTATTGGTTGCGACTTCTTTCAGGGACCTTATGCAAACGTGAACGATAGTATTGATAACGACCGTGATGGTTGTGTAGATTGTACGTGGAATTTAAATGCGCAAGGTATTAGCGACCCATCATTAGGCGTTTGGAAATTTGATTATCAGGTACCTGAGCAATGTATTATGTCAAGGTTTACCTATTACAATAATAGCGGAAGTCAAAAAAATGGCAATCCTCCAAGTACAAATGGCTTCCAATCATATTATAACTTAATGGCAGGTAAATGGGAAGATGCAACTACCATGACTTATGGGGCACAAGGTTTAACAGCAGGTGGTCAAGCTTGTAAATTCTTATATCCTGGTACTTCTGATCCATTAGGTTGGGGCCTAGGTTATAAACCAGCTAACTATGGAGCGGCTAGTTCTCAAGGTAGTCCAATTGCTCCTAGTGGTAATTATGGGGCTACTGGTTGGACAGAAGCTCAGGCTGGAAACGCACCGGGCGACAGACGTTTTATGCAATCAGCAGGTAAATTTACTTTATTACCGGGTGCTGTAAACTATGTAACTTTTGGTTTACCTTTTGCACGTTCAAACTCAAATAATAACTTAGAACCAATTCCAATTATGTTGGCAGCCGATGATAAAGCACAGGCTTTATTTGATAACTGCTTTAAAGTATTAGATGGCCCTGATGCACCTGATATGACTATCCAAGAGCTTAATCAGCAATTATTAATTACCTTAACCAATAACCCATATACAAGTAATAACTATGAGGCTAAACGTTATGCTGATTTTGATCCAAGTATATCTTTACCTACTGGTTTAACTGATAATGTATACCGTTTTGAGGGATATCAAGTATATCAGTTATTAGATGGTACAGTATCTGTCACTGATTTAAATAATGCTAACCTTGCTCGCTTAATTTTTCAGTGCGATATTAAAAATGGCGTGGGGCAGTTAATTAATTACAATTTGGATGCTACTATAGGTCAGGATGTTCCACAGATAATGGTTACGGGTGCCGATGCCGGTATTCAAAACTCATTTAGCGTTACTCAGGATTTATTTGCAAGTTCAGATAAGCGTTTAATTAATTTTAAAAATTATTATTTCATGGCGGTTGCTTATGCTTATAATAATTATTTAACCTATGTACCTAATACACCTCCTACAGCAAGTGTTAGTACTTCAGGAACAATCGTTTATACGAATCCATCTACAGGTGATTATAATGGGCAGAAAAAACCTTATTTACAGGGCAGAAATAATATTAAAAACTATGTTGGTATTCCTCATCAACCATCAGTTGAAGCAAATGGTACCATTATGAATTCAGGTTATGGCTCTGGCCCTCAAATTACTCGTGTTGAGGGACAAGGAAACGGAGGTTATGCTATGGATTTAACTGATCAATCAATAACTGATATATTAAGTAGCCCGGTTCAAAGATCTCAACCACTTACTTATGTAGCAAACAGAGGCCCGATAAATGTAAAAGTTATTGACCCATTGCGCGTAGTTAAAGGCGACTTTAAAGTTAAAATGATTACAGCAACTTCTCAACCTTCGGGCAGTAGTGTTATTTGGTCTTATAACGGAAACCCTCCAGTAGTTAGCCCGGCAACTTTAGATACAGGAAGACTTAGAAATGTACCTGAAATGAAATGGTTTATGACCGGAACATATACGGATGCTTCAGGTAATAAAGTAACAAAAACCTGGCTATCTGATGAAGGTTTAAGTGTTGCTCAAGAAAAAATAATTACCGGATTAAATAATGAATCTTTAGGTTTCTCAGTTACTATTAAACAAGTACCCGATCCTCAACCTTCATGTAAATTTGAAATAGTTGGTACAACTACAGCAACTTCATTTGTTGGCTCTACGGCTAATGGCGATTTAATCGAATCTTCATTACAGTTTTCTGGCCCGGGCTGGTTGAGCGGTGTACCAGATGTTGATGGAAGTACAAATCAGGATTGGATTTTGGCGGGTAACAATGTTACAACAAGCCCTAATGATATAAGAGGCCAAGATGCGGCATCAGGAAAAACATACTATGATTTTGCAGATCCCGGGCAAGTTTGGGAAGGTGTAGTGGGTGGTACTTGGGCACCATTCAGAATGTTGAACACTGCTGCGCAATATCCTTCATTAAGCCCTGCGGGAACTTTTGCTACGGCATTACAAGATCTTTCAAAGGTTTGTGATACTCGCTTATTAAGCAGTGTTGATGTTGTATTTACAAGTGATCAAAGTAAATGGACTCGTTGTCCGGTTATTGATATGAACACTGCTAACGACCCTCATTCTGGCATACCATATAAGTGGCAACTTCGCAGAGCTAAATCGTTAGATATAAATGGACGTAATAGTAGTGATCCTTTATTTGATGCCTCAACTGGCTCATCAGTTTCTGATAGTAGTATGAGCTGGTTCCCTGGTTATGCAATTAATATTGAAACCGGCGAGCGATTAAACATGATTTTTGCCGAAAACTCAGCAGATACAGCTAATAATGGCGCTGATATGAAATGGAACCCTACTGGCTCTATCTTAGATGTAAATAATAATCCTGTATATGGCGGTAAACACTTTATATATGTTTTAGGCCACAATTCTGATGGAACATTTACATTTGCTGCCAGTGCTGCACCAAATAATACGCTTCCTGCCGATGTTGCACGTTATGATCAAGGTAAATCAGCATACCAAATGTTATCAGGTTTACCTTCTTGGCAGAGAAACTATAATGCAAACTCAAGTATAAATAAGCAGAATAAATGGAGTGTATTAGCTGAGTTAGTTAAAGATATCATGTGGACAACAATGCCTTTATCAACATATAATATAGCTGATCCACATAATATACCAGGTGATGCAAAAGTAAAAATAAGGGTTCCTAAACCATTTAGATATGGTTTATCAACGGTAACTTCTATTGCAAATACAAGTTACACGGTTCCTGCTACCAGTGGTTTGGGTACAGGTGGTACTTTTGTTAAAACATACTCATTAACTCCTTTAAGCAGTAATTTGCCAGCAGATGTGCCAGCAGATGTAGTTAGTAGCCCGGAAAACGGAAACTTCCCTATGTACACATTTAGTACAAATGATTTAGTAGCAAGTAACTATCAAATTGGTACAGCGCAAGCAGGTTTAGCCTTAATTAATATTGTTCCTAACCCTTATTATGCACATAGCTCATATGAGCAAACACGTATTGATTTACAGGTTAAAATTATTAATCTCCCGGTAAAATGTACAATAAATATATATACGCTATCTGGTACTTTAATAAGAACACTTCAAAAGGATAACAATGATACCTATATGACTTGGGATTTACATAATACAGCTAATATACAAATTGCAAGCGGCTTGTATATTTTACATGTAGATGCACCGGGTATTGGTGAAAGAATTCTTAAATGGTATGGTATTTTACGTCCTTACGATTTACAATCATATTAAGGTATAATTTAATTAGGAAATTATGAATATAAAGTTAAAACAAATAATATCAAGCACTTTACTGGCAGCAGTAGCAGTAAGTTCATACGCGGGTAACCCTGATAGGGGTGGCTCTGCCGGTGCGCAAGAACTATTGATAAACCCTTATGCCAGTTCAAGCGGTTGGGGTAATGCAAACTCTTCTTGTGTTCGTGGCTTAGAGTCTATGTTCTCTAACATTGCGGGCTTGGCTTTTACACGTAAAACCGAAGTTGTTTTTAGCCACTCAAACTGGTTAGGCGGCTCTGGTATAAACATAAATAATTTTGGTTTTTCGCAACATGTAGGTGAAACAGGCTGTATTGGATTAAACGTAATGTCTTTAAGTGCCGGAAGTATTCCAATCACAACTACGGATAACCCTGAAGGAGGTTTAGGAACTTTTAACCCTTCATTTATTAATGTTGGTTTATCGTATGCTAAAGGCTTTTCAGAGAATATTTATGGCG
>DATFTU010000429.1:0-5250 GCA_035261565.1 Bacteroidia bacterium | reverse complement strand
TTAAAACAAAAGTACGAGGTGTTAGATTTACTGAAAGATACTACCAGGTACAAAAAAGATATTTTGGCAATCTATAAAAGCATAACTTTTAACTACGAAAAGGTGCCCGACCAATCTAATTACAAAGCGCCTATAGAAGAAAAAGGAAAAAAAAATACAACCATACAAAATGGGCAGGTTTTAGTTGAATCAAATGCCGATGCCCGTTTTATGAATGCCAAAGTAACCAACCCGGCATTAATTCCCGGATTATATGCAAAACATAAAACCGATTTATTTTTATTCATCAATCAGTTAGATATAATATCTAACCAGCTTTCTGCGGGTGATATGGGCACATCTGCTGAACGTATTATAACTTTACACTACACCGTTTTTACAGTTGATGCCAAAGAAATTAACTCGGGCACCTGCAGCATAAAATTCCCTGCTGATATAAACACGCCCTCTAAAATTATTTCAGGATATGTTAGCAAACTGGGTATCGAAATTACCCGCCGGATTGGCCTTGCTTTAAGCAAAATAGAACCTGCACCCAAGAAATAAGGACGCAATATCAATTCTTTATCTTGCTTTAAAATAGTACCTTTGCATAAAGAAATTATTATGTCGCAATTAGTTATTTTTAGACACGGTCAGTCGGTTTGGAACTTAGAAAATAAATTTACGGGCTGGGTTGATGTAGCTCTTTCAGAAAAAGGAATTGAGGAAGCCAAAGCTGCCGGACAAAAATTAAAAGGCCTTGTTTTTAACGAAGGTTATGCATCTGATTTACAACGCGCGCAAAACACCCTAAAACTTGCTTTAGAGGTTTGCGGGCAAAGCAATATACCTATTACATACAACAAAGCACTTAACGAGCGCATGTATGGCGATTTGCAGGGTTTAGATAAAGCGGCAACTGCAGCAAAATTTGGTGAAGAACAGGTAAAAATATGGCGCAGAAGTTATGATATTGCTCCGCCTAATGGTGAGAGTTTAAAAGATACGGCGGCCCGTGTTATCCCGTATTTTGAAAAAGAAATTGCACCTAAATTAAAAGCGGGTAAAAACATTGTAATTGCCGCACACGGTAACAGTTTACGCGCTTTAATTATGCATTTAGAAAAAATGACGCCCGAGCAAATATTAGAATTTGAAATAGGTACGGCTCAACCACGCATGTACGAACTAAATGCCGATTTAAGTATAAATAAAGCTTACAATTTATAACACATGGTACGAAACGATGGTAAAATAATAGCGGTTGATTTTGACGGAACCATTGTAGAGCATGCTTACCCTGCAATTGGTAAAGAAATGCTTTTTGCTTTTGATACACTAAAAGCCTTGCAAAAAAAAGGGCACAAACTTATTTTATGGACGTTTAGAGACGGCGATTTGTTAGAAGAGGCTGTTGATTATTGCAGGCAAAACGGTATTGAATTTTATGCTGTAAACAAGAGTTACCCTGAAGAGCAGTATACCCATTCTATGAGCCGAAAAATAAATGCCGATATTTTTATTGACGACCGTAATGTAGGTGGTTTTCATGGGTGGAGTAAAATATGGCAAACTCTTCATCCCGAGGGCGGCGATTATAGCCACCAGTATGAAAATGAAGAAGCACACAAAAATTACAAAAAAAACGACTCTTTTATTAAACGACTTTTTGGTAAATGATATATTTAAAAACAGCTGAGGAAATTGAATTAATGCGTCATGCGGCGCAACTGGTTTCTAAAACATTGGGCCTTGTGGCTTCTGAAATTAAAGAAGGTGTTACTTTAAAACACTTGGATAAAATAGCCGAAGAGTTTATCAGAGATAATGGTGGTGTGCCTGCATTTAAAGGCTATCATGGTTTTCCCGCAAGTTTGTGCCTTTCTATGAACGAACAGGTTGTACATGGCATTCCTACCGATAAAGTAATTACAAGTGGCGATATTATTTCGGTTGATTGTGGCGTAAAAAAACAAGGCTTTGTGGGCGACCATGCTTACACATTTTGTGCCGGAGAAATTAAAAAAGAAGTACAGGATTTAGTACGTGTTACTAAAGAAAGTTTATACGTGGGTATAGAGCAAGTAAAAGCGGGAAACCGTATTGGCGATGTTAGTTATGCTATACAAACCTATGCAGAAAAACATGGCTATGGTGTTGTACGTGAGTTAGTAGGACATGGCGTGGGCAGGAACATGCACGAAAAACCCGAGGTGCCTAATTATGGCAAACGCGGTAGTGGCGCTAAAATTCAAAATGGTTTAACCATTGCCATTGAGCCTATGATTAACCTGGGTACAAAAGATATTAAACAGTTAAACGATGGCTGGACTATTATTACCAAAGATAAAAAACCGTCAGCTCATTTTGAACATGATGTAGCTGTAGTGGATGGCAAAGCCGATATACTTTCTACTTTTTCTTATGCTGAAGAAGCAATGAATAAGAATGATTTCCTAGTAAAAATTTAATCAGCAATTAAATATCTATAAACTAAAAAGGGCTTCATATGAAGCCCTTTTGTAGTTATAATAATTTGATAAATTACCCTTTCATATCCTGAATGTCAAGCATGCCAATTGGCTTGCCATTTTCAAGTACTAATAAAGTATCTACATTAGTCTTTTTAAATACGCCTGCTGCTTCATTTAATAAAGCACCTGCTTCAACACTAATGGGTGCGTTAAAAGTTAAATCGCTTAATTTTTTCTGTAATACATCTCTGCCTTTTTCAGAAATTAAACGGCGAAGAGCACCATCGGTAAACACACCAAGTACTGAATTGTCTTTATTTACTACCGTAATAGCACCAAAGCCAAATTCAGTCATTTTTACAATAGCATCAGTTATATTAGTATCGGCTTGTACCAAAGGATTTACTCCATTAATGGCTTCTTTTACACGTACCGTCATTAAACGGGTATCGGCAATAAATTGCTCAGTTCCAACAGTAGTAAAATTGTTTTCGGTAAGTTGTTTCATTATTTTTAACGGAACCGTAATGGTGTGTACGCCAATGTTTATAGCATTTCTAACATGCTCAACCGTTCTAACTGATGAGAACATAATTTTGGTATCGTAACCATAATATTCAACCGCGTCAACACATTGCTCAACTAAAGTCAATGCATCATGCCCTTGGTCTTGTAAACGGCCCACTAACGGACAAACATATGTTGCACCCGCCTGCATAGCCATATATGCTTGTTGTAAAGTGTAAACCAAATGCACATTAACCAATAAACCTTCGTTGCGCAACATTTTGCAGGCACGTACGCCTTCTAACGAAACCGGAATTTTAAATACCGTTTTGTTTTTATCTAAACCTAAAGCTAATTGACGTTTAGCTTCTTTTAAAATGTCTTCGGCAGTATCTCCTAAAGCTTCAATTTGTAATACAGGTACAATTTTGCTCAATTTTACAATTGTTCCGTCAATATCAGTAATACCCTCACGCTGCATAAAAGTGGGCGTGGTGGTTAAGCCATCTAAAAAGCCAAGTCTAAATCCTTCTTCAATTTCTTTTAAGTTAGCCGAATCTAAGTATAATTCCATATTCGTTTTTGTTAGTTTAGTTTAATTAAGAGCGTGTTTCTATTTTTTTCTTACGGTACGTTGCTCTATTCGTTTTTCGTAATTGCTTCCCTGAAAAATACGATGTACATATATTCCGGGTGTATGTATTTGGTCAGGGTCAAGTTCTCCGGCAGGCACTAAATGCTCTACTTCAGCAATCGTAATTCTGCCTGCCATAGCCATCATAGGATTAAAATTTCTGGCAGTAGATCGGTAAATTAAATTTCCGGCAGTATCGCCTTTCCAGGCTTTTACCAAAGCAAAGTCCGATTCAAAAGCACGCTCCATTAAATAATCTTTCTCTACACCGTGAAAAGAAAACTTACGTACTTCTTTTCCTTCGGCAATTTCAGTCCCCACGCCAGCCGGTGTAAAAATAACCGGCATACCGTAACCGGCAGCCATGCAACGTGTAGCCAAAGTACCTTGTGGCACCAAATCTACTTCAAGCTCTCCGCTAAGCATTTGGCGCTCAAATTCAGCGTTTTCGCCCACGTATGACGAAATCATTTTCTTTATCTGCTTGGTTTGCAATAACAAGCCTAAGCCAAAATCATCAACCCCTGCATTATTACTAATACAAGTAAGGTTTTTTACACCTTTACGCACCAGTGCTGCAATACAGTTTTCAGGAATGCCACATAGGCCAAAACCGCCAACCATAAGGGTCATACCATCTTTTATATCGGCAATGGCCTCATCCACGTTTTTAACTACTCGGTTAATCATGCTGCAAAAATACTATTAATTTATTTCGGTTTAAAAGTAGCAAAATTTGTTTGCCTGTGTAACTTTAAAAAATGTTATCAATGCCCAAAAACATAGCTTTCCAAAAAATTGAGAATGAATTAACAATAGCTAAAAAAGTAACTTTATACCTGTTAAGGCTTGATACGATTGATTTATATGCCGGAGGCAACAAATTATTTAAGTTAAAATACAATCTTGAAGAGGCGCAGAAACAAGGTTATAAAAAGATACTGACTTTTGGCGGTGCTTGGAGTAACCACCTGGCAGCAGTGGCAGCAGTAAATAATAATCCCTTGCCAATTATAGCTGTTGTTAGGGGAGAAGAGCCCAAAATATATTCTGATACCTTAAATTTTTGCAAAGAAAAAGGCGTAGAACTACATTTTGTTTCCCGTACTGATTACAGAAATAAAACGGAGCCGGATTTTATTGAAAGTTTAAAAAATAAATTTGGCAATTTTTATTTATTGCCCGAAGGAGGCTCTAATACATTGGCAGTAAAAGGCTGTAAAGAAATTATAGATTATATCTCCATTGATTTTGATTATATATGCACGCCTGTTGGAAGTGGTGGAACACTTGCCGGAATTACTACAGGATTAAAAGCGCATCAGCAAGCCATAGGTTTTAGTGCTTTAAAAGGAGCAGATTATCTTACAGAAGAAATAAATAAACTGATTGAAAGTTCTAAACCTCAAAATCAAAAATTCAGCATTATTGGCAATTATCATTTTGGCGGTTATGCAAAAATAACCCCTGAATTACTTGCTTTTAAAACTGATTTTGAAAAAACACATCAGATTTCGCTTGATTATGTATATACTTCAAAAATGATGTATGGCATTTTTGATAAAATGCAAAAAGGCTATTTTAAAGAAGGCTCAATAATTGTAGCTGTACATACCGGAGGCTTGCAGGGCAATAAAGGTTTCGAAAAATAGA
>DATFTU010000428.1:0-6034 GCA_035261565.1 Bacteroidia bacterium | reverse complement strand
CGACACTACTCGTTATATTAGAACCCAATTGCCCGAGCCACAAAACAAAACACTTATTTTAGCCATGACAGCACACGCCTTTAAAGATGAAGAAATAAAATGTAAAAAAGCGGGGATGAACGATTTTATATCTAAACCCATTAAAATTGATGAATTAAAACAGAAATTAAAGTTACTTTTGGTTTAGTGCTTTAAATATTATTTAAACAAACAATTATGCAACTTAAATGTGCTATTATAGACGATGATTCGTTATTTACTCAAATAATTGAGCATTACCTGGAAAGTGTAGACACTATACATTTAGAAGGGGTTTATCATGACCCCACAGAGGCATTAAATAAAATTAATTTTAACGAAATAGATTTTTTATTTCTTGATATGGAAATGCCGGGTATGAGTGGGATTTCATTTCTTAATAGTTTACCTGTTGTTCCATCCATAATAGTTGTTTCAGGTAAAAAAACATATGGAGCAGATGCGTTTGAATATAACGCCCTTGATTATTTACACAAACCAATTTCAAACGAACGGTTTTTAAAATCAATAAATAAAATTAAAGCTCATTTTGAAAAAACAAAAGCGCCACAAACTACTATACAACAAAATATTTTTATAAAGCACGAGGGCATACACATTAGGTTGGCGATTAATGATATAAATGTTATACGTGCAAACGATAATGATGTAACTATTGTTGCCAATGGCAAATCATACAAAACACACTTAAGGCTAAAAGATATTTACGAAATGCTGCCACAAACAGAATTTATGCAAGTACATAGGTCATTTATTGTACAATTATCAAAAATTGATAAAGTTGACGGGGAAGTAATAGAAATTAATAGCAGAACAATTCCGGTAAGCAGAACTTATTTAAGCGAACTATATGAAAGGTTAAGGATAAAATAAATTATTTAATTTGAGTACCATGAATATTAAAGAACTTAAAAACTATCTAAATTGTGATGACGCTTTTTTGATTAGCCTTATGGAAAAGTTTATTGATGAAGTTATTGAAATTACCTCCATTATACAAACAGCCACTGCTAACAAAGATTGGGAAACCGTAAAAGCCAATGCCCATAAAATGCTAAGTTCAGTCAGGATTTTTGAAATGCAAGAAATTATTCTTGTTCTTGAAAAGCTTGAAATAGAAGCCGGTGGGCAAAAAAATACTGAGATAATTAAACAAGATGTTGAAAAACTTTCTAAACTGATTAACAAAGTTATTTACGACATGAAAGCCGGCCTGGAGGAAATTAAAACGACCCATTAATTTTAATTATTTTAAAATATCAGGGTTTAAAAAATTAAATACATAATGGTCATGAGCATGTTGCTGCAAAACATTTAACCTGCCATTTGGTTTAAGTTGTTTTAAATCGTATAAATCAGTTCGTCTGTCAAGCAGGTTATGAACGCTGCCATGCGAACGCAGTTTTTTAAGTAAATCAAGCTCCACATCCACAACTAAAACTGTTTCCGTATTTGGTGTTGCTTCAGCTTTTATACCATTAGTAGGAAAAGCAAAATCTGCCGGGGTAAATACGGCTGATTGTGCATATTGTATATCCATATTATGAACCTTTGGTAAATTGCCTATGCCACCGGCAATGGCCACAAAACATTCATTCTCTATAGCCCGTGCCATTGCACATGCCTTAACACGCGTAAAAGCATTTTGTGTATCGGTTAAAAAAGGCACAAATAATATTTCCATGCCTTGCAGGGCTAACAATCTGGAAAGTTCAGGAAACTCCACATCATAACAAATCAATATTCCTATTTTACCAATATCGGTATCAAACACTTTTAATTTATTTCCGCCCACTATGCCCCAGGCATCCACTTCGGTTGGTGTAACATGTATTTTACAATATCTTTCAATGGAACCATCGCGACGACACAAATAGCCTACATTATATAATTGTCCACCTTTTATAAATGGCATGCTGCCCGTAATAATATTTACATTATAAGCGATAGCAAAATCTATAAATTTATCCCTCAGAGGCTCGGTATAATTTGCCAGGTTTCTTATAGCCTCAGCTTCGGTTTGATGATTAAAATCTGCCATTAAAGGTGCCATAAATAATTCTGGAAATAAAACAAAATCTGAATTGTACCCGGCTACTGTATCAACAAAAAATTCTATCTGCTCACATAAAGCATCAAAATTTGAAAAGGAACGCATACCCCACTGCACTAAACCAAGCCTGGCTGTACTTTTATGCTGGGTTAATGCTTTTGTTGGTTTGGTGTAAAGCACATTGTTCCACTCCATTAATGTAGCATGTTTTTTTGACTCCGCATCATCAGGCATATAATTAGTAAGTAATTTTTTTACATGAAACTCATTTGCCAGCTGAAAAGAAAGAACCTGATCATGAATTTCTTTCATTTTTACTTTATGGATATACTCTTTTGGAGTTAGCTCGGCCGCATGTTCAGTATAATTAGGAATTCGTCCGCCAAATAAAATAGCTTTAAGGTTAAACTTTTCGCAAAGTGCTTTTCTGGCATCATATAAACGGCGTGCAAGCCTAAGCCCTCTGTAATCAGGGTGTATAAATACTTCTATACCATATAACACGTCACCCGACAATGTATGTGTTTTAAACGTATAGTTACCTGTTATTTGCTGATAAGTATGATCATCGCCATAGGCATCATAATTTATAATAATTGAAAGAGCAACCCCAACAACTTTATCATTAACCAAAACAACTATTTGCCCTTCCGGAAAAATTTCCAATAATCTTTTAATATCATCTTCCGTCCATACTGAACCATGCCAGTTTCTATAAGCTTCGGTCATTGAAGAACTTAAACCTATATAATCATCCAGTTTTAAATTACGGATTTCTATTTTCTTTACATCAACAGCTAATTTAGTAGCGCTGTGATTTTTTTTGAAGGTTTTGCTACTTGTACGCATAACTCACAGTATTTAAGGTATACTTTACCATATGCCCATATAAATTTAGGCAATTTACAAACGGTAAAACTAAAACAAAGGCGGTACTACAATTTTAATTGGTGAATTGTTATTAATGTTTGGTGAATTGTTTTGGCTGAAAAATATTATGTTATAATCTATAACTATTCTTTTATTTTTTGTATTTTAGTATATAATGCGCAGTTACGTGTGCAAGTAAAAGTGTATGAAGAAAAGCCTTTTATTCAGGTGGTTTAAAGATATTTCTATTGCAAAGAAACTTTACTTTACAGTAGGTGTTATGGCTTTGTTAATTGGTATTGAACTGTTCACACTCTTTTTTTCCATTCACACACTTTCATCAGTAAGAGCTTATGTAGAAGGTGAAGGGCTTTGGTCCAAAGCACAAAAAGATGCCTCATATCATTTACTACGATATGGTATTTGGCAAGATGAAAAAGATTACCAAAAGTTTAAAGAGTTCATAAAGGTTCCGTTGGGCGACAGCAAAACCAGAAGGGAATTAATGAAACAAAACCCCGATTTGCAAATAGCAAGACAAGGTTTTATAGAGGGAAGAAACCATCCTGATGATGTAAACGGCATGATAAAGCTTTTCAGGCGTTTTAATAGTATATCTTATATAAACAGAGCCATTTATTATTGGGGTGAGGCAGAGCCCAGTGCACTAAAACTTATACCTATAGGAGATAGTTTACACACCGAAATAAATAAAAGTTCTCCTTCTCCAGAAAAAATAAACGAACTTTTACAAAAGATAAACCCTATCACCGAAAGAATTACAATTTCGGAAGATAATTTTTCTTTCTCTTTAGCAGAGGGCGCACGTTGGCTTGAAAATATAATTTTACGATTATTATTTATAATTGCACTTACCGTTGAAATATCAGGATTACTGCTTACCATATCTATCAGTAGAAGTATGCAAAATGGGCTTTCAGAAATAATTTCTGCTACAAACTCTTTCGCAAAAGGTAATCTTCAGGCACGTGCAAAAGTTTTTTCATTAGATGAAATTGGCACACTGGCATATTCATTTAACAAAATGTCGGCAAAACTTGAACAAAGTATTTTAGAGTTAGAGCAAGCTCAAAATAAATTTAAGGGTTTGCTTGAATCGGCCCCGGATGCCATTATTATAATGGACAAGGATGGTATTATAAAACTTGTAAATGCACAGGCCGAAAAATTATTTGAATATAATAGAGCCGATTTACTAACTAAATCTATAAGTTTACTTATAGTTGATAATCATAGAAGCTCTAATATAGACCAGGGCAAGTTATTTTTCAGATTATCACAAATGCACCGGTTAATTTTAGATGTACACGGCCGGAAAAAAAACGGGCACGAGTTTCCGATAGAAATTAATTTTAACCCATTAGAAACCGAAGAAGGGCTATTGGTTTCAGTTTCTGTACGCGATATATCGGATAGGAAATACATTAAGGAGTTAGAAAGAAAGAATATTGAGTTAGAACAGTTTGTATATATTGCATCGCATGATTTACAAGAGCCCTTAAACACTATAACAAGCTTTATTTCATTAATAGAAGAAGAGCACAAAGATAAATTAGATAAAGAGGGAAGCGCCTATATTGATTACATACGAGAATCGGCTAACAGAATGACTATGCTTATTACAGATATTTTAGAATATTCGAGGATTGGAAGAAAAAGTCATTTTGAAATAATGGATTGTAATATAATTGTAGGGCAAGTAGTGCGTGATATGAATGCAACCTTAATTGAAACAAACGCTAAGATTGAATATGGTCAGTTACCAGTTATTAGAGGATACCCCATTGAAATACGATTGCTTTTTCAAAACTTGTTAAGCAATGCAGTTAAATTCAGAAAAAAACATGTTTCGCCAAACATAAAAATAACGGTTCGCGAAGAAAACGAATACTGGCATTTTATTGTAGAGGACAACGGAATAGGAATTGATGAAAAACATAAAGATAAAATATTTGTAATCTTTCAGCGTTTGCACAGCACCCGAAAATATGATGGAACCGGAATAGGGCTTGCACATTGCAAAAAAATTATCGAACTTCATCATGGTAAAATATGGGTGGAATCTGTAGATGGTGAAGGAAGTAAATTTCATTTTACCCTACCAAAAATGGAAGAGAATACATGAAAAAAAAATTTAATTGCATCTTACTTATTGAAGACAATGAGTTTACAAACATTTTTAACCAAAAACTTATTAAAAACCTGGACATTGCTGAACAAGTATATGTTACAGAAAGTGGAAAAGAAGGATTAGATTTTTTGCTTAATAAGGGCAAATTTGAAAACAATACAGTGCCTTACCCCTGCCCCGACGTTATTTTTTTAGATATTAATATGCCGGGTATGAATGGCTGGGAATTTATTGAGGAATTCAAAGAAAAAAAGAAGGGCACGCAATTACTATCCAAAATAGTTATGTTAACTACTTCTCCGAACCCGGATGACGAGCAAAAAGCAAAATTAATTTCAGAAATTATTGCGTTTAAAAGAAAACCACTTACAAAAATTATAATCAGCGAAGTAATTACTGAGCATTTTCCGGATTATATATAAGAGGTGCCAATAAATACATACTTATTACTCAATTTATATCATTTTAAATGATCATCATTTTGACAAAAAATTATCAAAATGAAAAAAAAATAGTTTGATCTAAAAATATATATATTTTCAAATCAAGCGTATAACTACATATAAAACAATTGATTACGCATATAATTATTTTTACATAATTATTGGCACAATATTGGAAAAACAAGTGTACGCAATTAGTGTTTATTTAAATATTGAGCCATGAACTTAGCCATAAACATAATACATCAGGATAGTTATTACAAGGTATGTAAGTCATTTCAAAACCGCGTTAGGCACTTATCTAATTACTTAATAAAAACAATCGGGGTTAATCATGTAGAAAAAAAACCACATTCTCATATAAAAATAAAAGAAGGGAAAAGAGCAGGCAGAAGTATGAAAGCCAATATATATGCTCATTTATTACGTAAAATGAAAAATAAACTAAACATTAAAACCTTAAGTTATGAAAACACA
>DATFTU010000427.1:0-2787 GCA_035261565.1 Bacteroidia bacterium | reverse complement strand
CTTTTGGTCTCTTTGGCATCTTTTTGGTAGATAAAATCTTTGTCGGCAAAAATTTCTTTTTCTTTTTGTATGGAGGCTTTTTTAATACTATAAGCAGTACTTGTATCGTAAGCAATTACTTTTTTTTTCTCTGCCGAGAGATCAGTTATAAAAAAGCACAATAAAAATGTAAGTAAAAAATATTTCACTCTATTTAGTATCAAACGTATCAATCCTATTCATTAAAGAAGTGCCTTCGTGGCTTTCTTCCTGACTATAAAAGTTAAATACGCAAAAGCAGGTTAGTATGGGGCTAATAATAACAAGCCGCCCAAACATGGCTATGGCATTAAAAATTATAAACATAAAAGAATGGTTTGCCGCAAAAGTATTTAGTCCCGGGCCGCGCCTGGTAAAACCACTTAAAAAGCCTTGTATAAAAGAAGGCATATTAAAAAGCAGGTATAACATACTTAACGAAACTAAAACGCAAAATATAAAAATCCAGGTTTTCCAAAAATGGCCGCGCATATATTTTAAGGCTTTGCCTATGGCTTCGGTAATTAAAATTTCATCGCGTATAACAATAAAATTGGCTACTGTAATTACATAAGCTAAAGGCGGAAAAAGAATTAATGCCGCTATAATTAATAGAAATATTAATAAAAATTTTAAACCCGGAGCCAGAAATAATAAAAAAATTAAACCCATAATAGCTAAAGCGCTAACACCTGCTATAATAGAAAACAGAAGCAAGTTATAAAACAAACGCCAGCAGGCCGCAGCCAATAACTGACTAATGTTGGTACGCTTTATAGGTAACTCTTCAGGTTTTGTTTTATCATATATCATAAAATAAAGTGCAATACTGGCATTAGTAACTAATGTGGTTAGCAGTAGTATTAAAATAAAAAGCAATGATGTAGTAATTGAACTGCCCAAAAACGTATGGGTATTGTAATTACCTGATAATATGTTTGATTCGGTTATTTTTTCTGCAATAAATTGCACGTAACCCATTAATAAACCGGTAAGTATTATAAATGGGCCTGCCAATATAATTAGTGTGCCAAAAAAAGATTTAAAATTTGTGCGCAAAAAGGCAACACTATCGTTAAACAAAGCGCTGAAATCGCGCACTTTACGTAATTCAATTTTTTCCATCATCGGTAATTTTTGGGTTTAATTTTTTTGAAACATATATAGGGTACAAAACAAAATAACCTATAACGCAGGTAAGCGAACCTAAAATAATAAACAAACTAAGCCATAAAGGCATGTTGGTGTAGCGCGTAATAAAACTTTCTAAAAAACCTGCCGCCATAAAAACCGGTACAATGCCCACAATAATTTTCAAACTATTTCGAGCCCCTCTTTTTAACGATTCCATCCGTTTATATGTGCCAGGGTATAAAATGCTGTTACCTAACACAAAGCCTGCTGCCCCTGCAATAATAATGGCCGATATTTCAAACGTACCATGTATCCAAACCACTAATAACGATTTGGCAAACAAATTGTATTTCCAAAAAAAGCCATGAAAAGCCCCCATCATAACCCCATTTCTAAATAACTGATAGGCTGTACCAAACGAAAATAAAAGACCCATTACAAACACAACAAACGATACAAAAATGTTGTTTATAGTAATACGTAAAAACATGCTTACTTGTTCACCCTCACCATAAATGCCCAAGGGGTTTCCTTTTCTAATACGTTCTATAGTTGAGTCTACGTAACTATCGCCCAATATAAAACGAACAAAGTTTTCGTCATAAATTTCCGATATAAAACCAAGTAAAGTAAAAACGGCAAAAATAAAAAACGATAACAATAATTGCTTTCTGTATTTATACATTATTAATGGCACTTCGGTTTTCCAAAACGTAATAAAACGCCCCCGGTTTTCTTTTTTGTTCTTATAAATTTCCTGATGCACCCTCGCCGCCAAACCATTCAGGTATAAGGTGGTTTTTGATGTAGGGTAATGAGTGCGGGCGTAACTTAAATCATCGGTTATTTCAATAAACAAACCGGCCAGCTTTTGCGGATTGGCATTTTTTTCGTTCAGCAGTTTTTCAAAATCCTGCCATTTGCCTGCCTGTTCTTTTAAAAAGGTAATTTCTCTCACAAAACAATTCTATTGCTAATATGCTAATTTTTTGCATTATTTGCTTAACAAATTTATTGTTTTGGAACCCGTTGTTATAAACACCTCGCAAAATGTAGTTATAGACTATGAACCCGCCGGACTTGGCAACCGTTTATTAGCTGGTATTATAGACCTTTTATTTAAAATTGGCTTTCTTATAGTAATAGGTATTGTGCTTGGTTTTATAGGCGATTTTTTTGACAGAGAAAATGATAGAATATATAATATTATCTATTATTTATTAATTTTTTTGCCTTATATCTGTTATGACCTTTTATTTGAAATTTTTATGCATGGGCAAACGCTTGGCAAAAAAATAATGAAAATAAAGATTGTTAAGCTTGATGGCACGCAGCCTTCGGTAGGCTCATATTTACTACGTTGGTTTATTCGGTTGTTAGAAATTGATATGTGTTGGGGTTTAATTGCCATAATTAGTGTTGCATCCAGCAAAAACTCACAACGCCTGGGCGATATGGCTGCCGGCACTACGGTAATACGAATTAAGCCTGCCGTTACTTTACAAGATACTATTTTGCAACAAAAGGTACATCAGGCACATGAACCTGTTTTTAAAGAAGTTGCTTTATTAACCGATGCTGATATACAATTGATAAAAGATGTATATGATTTTTCGGTTCAAACCGGCCATACCG
>DATFTU010000426.1:0-6077 GCA_035261565.1 Bacteroidia bacterium | reverse complement strand
CGATCTACTACGGTGTTTTATCATTGGTATTTAGACTTTAAAGTAACTAGCAAAGCATGTGTTTGTTAAATCATTACAAATATTAAACTATAACAATTGCCAAATTGTTTTTAATTTCGTTGCATGGAAACACAAACACTAACTAACAAGATGGAATACAGAATTGAGCATGATACTATGGGCGAGGTAAAAGTACCTGCCGATAAATACTGGGGCGCACAAACCGAACGCAGCCGTAACAATTTTAAAATAGGGCCCGAAGCCAGCATGCCTAAAGAAGTTATTTACGCTTTTGCTTATCTTAAAAAAGCGGCAGCTTTAGCTAATTGCGAGTTAGGTGTACTTTCAAAAGAAAAATCTGATTTAATTGGCAAAGTGTGCGACGAAATTTTAGCGCATAAGTTAGACGACCAGTTTCCTTTAGTAATCTGGCAAACAGGTTCGGGCACACAAAGTAACATGAATGCCAACGAGGTTATTGCATACCGCGCACACGTATTAAGCGGCGGCAAATTAACCGACGAGAAAAAAGTTCTGCATCCTAATGATGATGTAAACAAATCGCAATCAAGTAACGATACATACCCAACTGCCATGCACATTGCGGCTTACAAGCAAGTGGCAGAAATCACCATTCCGGGTATGGAAAAATTACGCGATACATTACACAAAAAAGCTGAAGAGTTTAAAAACATTGTAAAAACAGGCCGTACGCATTTTATGGATGCAACGCCTCTTACATTAGGTCAGGAGTTTAGCGGTTACGTACAACAAATAACCAACAGCATTCGCACCTTAAAAAATGCTTTAGAAGCTGTTAAAGAATTAGCCCTTGGCGGCACTGCCGTAGGTACAGGCTTAAACACACCTAAAGGCTACGATGTTTTGGTGGCTAAAAAAATTGCCGAACTAACAGGTTTACCTTTTGTAACTGCACCCAATAAATTTGAAGCGCTTGCCGCTCACGATGCCATGGTTGAATTATCAGCCGCGTTAAAACGCTCAGCCGTTGCTTTATTTAAAATTGCTAACGATGTGCGTATGCTAAGCTCTGGCCCACGTTCGGGCATTGGCGAAATTATTATTCCCGATAACGAACCGGGTTCATCCATCATGCCGGGCAAAGTTAACCCAACACAACCCGAAGCATTAACTATGGTTTGCGCACAGGTTATGGGTAACGATATGGCAGTAACCGTTGGTGGCTCTATGGGTCATTTTGAGTTAAATGTATTTAAACCTTTAATTGCTGCTAACGTATTGCAAAGCGCACGTTTGTTAGGCGATGCCTGTGTATCATTTAACGACCATTGTGCTAATGGCATTTTACCAAACCTGCCAATTATTAAACAACACATGGAAAATTCGTTAATGTTGGTTACCGCATTAAACACACATATCGGTTACGAAAAAGCAGCTAAAATTGCTAAAACAGCGCACAAAGAAAACAAAACCCTGCGTGAGGCTGCTGTTGGTTTAGGCTATGTAACAAACGAGCAGTTCGACCAATGGGTGCGCCCTGAAGATATGGTGGGCAGTTTAAAATAAAATTTATTTTCTTCAATTAAATTATAAAAGTCTGATAATGGTAAAACACTTGAGTAAAGTAATTTCCCTTATCGGGCTTTTTTTGTTTTTTACCTCAACCTCGCTTGCACAACAAGATAGTACAGATACTGACGACAACGACAATAAAAAACCTAACAACAAAAGTTTAAAAGGCTTTCATTTAGGTTTGCAGGCAGGTACTTTATTTGCCAATAAATATACAGCAGGGCTTTATAATGGTTATGGGCTTGATGCCAGCGGAAATCAAAATACATTTTATAATAGTGTTATGTACAATCAAATAGTATATAACTATGGCGGCGGCAATGGCCAGCCCGATAGAATTGCACAAGCGCTTAATGTTAACCCCGGCCAGTGGAGTTTCGACCAAAGCTGCATGCCCATCAATCTTAAATACAACGTATCTATTATGGTGGGTTTAAATACGCGTTATTGTTTTGATAACAAAAATGCCATCATATTAAATGTAAACGGTACCAAGCTAAACGTAAATGGTAATTTTACCATATACACTTCTAATGCCAATACCAGCAGCAGTTTTCAAGGCTCGGCTAATGTACAAACCTTTGTTATTAATGGTACCGAGCAGCGCCTTATGTCTCAATTAGGTTATCAGCGCATATTGGGCGATAACGACATGTTTAATTTTTTTGTAGAAGGTGGTATAGATTTAACGTTGGCTAAATTTCTTAACGACAGAGCTACCATCAATAATCTGGTTATAGATTTAACTCCCACTTATCTGGTAAACAACTATGGCTACATCCGCTCACCTCACCTTATAGGCATAGGTGTGGGCGCGTTTGCAGGTTTAGGAATAAACTTAACCTTAAGTAGCAAATATACTATTCAGTTATTGTACAATCCTTCGTTCGATAAAATCAATATAGGCGCAGCCCCAAAATACACCTTGCAACAAAGCATTGGCTTGCGTGCGTATTATAACTTCTAAACTTTTTATAGAAAAAATAAGCAGGCCTGTAAGCCGGGTTTTGTTCCGCTTGCGCGGCTTCTATCATTTATCTCGTCAGCCTACCCATTGCGGCGTGTTGCAAGCAACACATAAGCGAGCTGCTTATATAGCCGCAACTTATTTGGCTTTTCAACCCCTAAGGTTTTCCTCGCAAAGCATTACTACTTTGTGCGTGAGCTCTTACCTCGCGTTTTCACCCTTACCAAGCCTTGCGGCTTGGCGGTATTTTTTCTGTGGCACTATCTGTAATGCTAAGTTGCCTGTTGCATTCCCTCTTTTTCAAAAGGTTAGGTGCTCTGTGTTGTCCGGACTTTCCTCTGCAAATATTTTTACAGCGATAGAACGGCCTGCTTGCCACAAAAGTACACAAAATAAAAAACCCTCGCCAAAGCAAGGGTTTAATTTTGATTTATATAAAACTATTCAGTTTCGTAAACAGCTTCTTCTTTACTCGACGCTAAGCTTTCTTTAATTCTGTATTCAATTTCTCCTGCTAATTCAGGGTTATCGGCAAAAATTTGTTTAACAGCATCGCGGCCTTGCCCTAATTTGGTGTCGCCATAACTAAACCACGACCCGCTTTTTTTAATCACATTCAATTCAACACCCAAATCAATAAGTTCACCAACTTTACTAATGCCTTCTCCAAAAATAATATCAAACTCTGCTTGGCGGAAAGGCGGTGCCACCTTGTTTTTAATAACCTTAACACGCGCACGGTTACCAACTACATTTTCTCCGTCTTTAATTTGTCCTACACGGCGAATATCTAATCGTACCGATGCGTAAAACTTCAACGCGTTACCACCCGTTGTAGTTTCAGGGTTACCAAACATAACACCAATTTTTTCGCGTAACTGGTTAATAAATATAACGCAGCAATTTGTTTTGCTAATAGTGCTGGTAAGTTTACGCAAAGCCTGGCTCATTAAACGGGCATGCAAGCCCATGCGGCTGTCGCCCATCTCACCTTCAATTTCGGCTTTTGGCGTAAGTGCCGCAACTGAGTCAATTACAATTAAATCAATAGCGCCCGAGCTTATTAAATTTTCTGCAATCTCTAAAGCCTGCTCACCATTATCGGGCTGAGATATTAAAAGCCCTTGTGTATCAACACCTAATTTTTCGGCATAAAAACGGTCAAACGCGTGCTCTGCATCTATAAACGCGGCAATACCACCTGCTTTTTGCACATTGGCAATAGCGTGTATAGTAAGCGTTGTTTTACCCGATGATTCAGGCCCGTAAATTTCAATCACACGCCCTTTAGGAAAACCGCCTACACCCAAGGCAACATCCAAGCCAACCGATCCGGTACTAATAACTTCCATGGCTTCGGTTTGGGTGTCGCCTAATTTCATTACGGTACCTTTACCGTATGTTTTTTCAAGCTTATCTAAAGTAAGTTGTAAAGCTTTTAGCTTCTCTGAATTTACTTTTTTTGTTTCGGTTGCTTCTTCGTTTTTCTTAGCCATGATTTTTGTTTTTAGTAAAGCAAAGTTAGGCTAAAGAATGACACAAAAAACACGCGGTTGAAAAAAAACTAAATATTTTAGCAATTTTTAATTGTAAATTATTGATTTACAATTAAATAATTTTTTACCTATTTTTCGCCTTTTTTAAATTGCTAAATATTTTCGCAAAATTTGATCGAAAAATTGGGGCATTTTTAAGCCGATTGTGCCCCCGATTTGATGATAAAATCTTTAATAATTAAATCGCATTTTCTAATTGATTTTCTAAGCCACTCAATATAAATATCACGTTTTTCATCGATAGATAAATACGGATCAGGCACCTGCTTGCGTATTTTATTGCTAAACTCATTCATGCACATAGCTGCGCATACACTAATGTTAAAGCTCTCGGTAAAACCATACATGGGTATTTTTACAAACTCATCGGCCATATCAAATATATCCTGCGATATGCCTTCTTTTTCTGTACCAAACACCAGTGCAAATTTTTGCGTTACATCAAAATCGTAAATGGTTTTATCGTTTTTATGCGGCGTGGTGGCCACAATTTTAAAACCCTGGCTTTTTAATTCATTCAGTGTTTCCTTCGTGTTTTTATGCCTGTGAATATTTAACCACTGCGATGCACCCAAAGCCACATCGTCAGATACTTTATAAAAATTCCTCGTTTCAATAAAGTGCACATTTTGTATACCAAAGCAATCAACACTGCGCAATACCGCACTTGCATTATGTGCCTGGTAAATATCCTCCAGCACAATGTGCATGTGGTTAATACGCGCTTCAATTACTTCATCAAAACGCGCTAACCTTTCTTCACTCACAAAAGATTTTAAGTACTCAAGTAAGGCTTGCTTTTTTGTTGCGTCTAAATTTTCTAACACCAACAAAAATTAAAATTTCAAATACGGCATTAAACCATGCAAGCCGCCTTCTCTGCCAAAGCCGCTTTCTTTATAACCACCAAATGGCGATGTCGGGTCAAACTTGTTATACGTATTTGCCCAAATTACACCGGCGCGCAGTTTGCCTGTCATATTAAATATTTTAGAGCCTTTGTCTGTCCACACACCCGCACTTAAACCATACGGAATGTTATTGGCTTTTTCAATCACCTCTTCAATAGTACGGAACGTTTGCACGGCTAACACCGGACCAAAAATTTCTTCCTGCACAATACGGTGCGATTGCGATGCATGTAAAAATAAAGTCGGCTTACAGAAATATCCTTTTTTAGGAATAGCGCACGCCGATTGAAAAATATCAGCCCCCTCGTTAACACCCAGTTTTATATAATGGTTTATTTTTTCTAATTGCTCTTTCGAGTTAATGGCGCCCACATCGGTATTTTTATCCATGGGGTCGCCAACAATTAGTGTATCCATTCTGTCTTTCAGTTTGCGAATTAATTCGTCTGCAATCCCTTCCTGCACAAACAAACGCGAACCCGCGCAGCATACATGCCCCTGGTTAAAAAATATGCCGTTTACAATTCCTTCAACAGCTTGGTCAATTGGTGCGTCTTCAAAAACAATGTTAGCTGCTTTACCGCCTAACTCAAGTGTTATTTTTTTATTCGTTCCGGCAATCGATTTTTGTATCAGCTTGCCCACATCCGTGCTTCCGGTAAAGGCAACTTTATTTACATCGGGGTGGTTAACAATAGCCGCACCTGTTTTACCAAAACCGGTAATTATGTTTACCACACCATCGGGCAATCCGCTTTCCTGAATTATTTCAGCAAGCTTTAATGCTGTAAGCGGAGTGGTTTCAGCGGGTTTTAAAACAACGGTATTGCCGGTGGCTAAAGCCGGAGCAATTTTCCAGGCAGCCATCAGTAACGGAAAATTCCACGGAATAATTTGTCCGGCAACTCCTAACGATTGCGGGTTCCTTCCCGGAAAAGCATATTCCAGTTTATCGGCCCAGCCTGCATAATAAAAAAAGTGGTTAGCGGCTAAAGGCACATCAATATCGCGGCTTTCGCGTATAGGTTTACCGCCATCCATGCTTTCAATAACGGCAAACTCACGCGCGCGCTCTTGTATCATCCGCGC
>DATFTU010000425.1:0-2087 GCA_035261565.1 Bacteroidia bacterium | reverse complement strand
TTAGTAGTACCACCCGATACAAATTTATCGTCATTCATGTACAATTTAATTCCGGGGCCCTGGTTATCAACTATAGGGGTATTGCTTGTTCCGCCAACTATTATTTGCCCATACCAACCCGATGCATCAGTGGTATCAGTTTGTGCGTAATAACTAATTTTTCCGTTGCCAAAATTGTACATAATATCTTTTGGTACTATAAAGGTAAAAGTAAAATCACCGTTTTTAACGGTAGCTTGCCCCTTATACAGTACACTTTTTTGCTGGAAAAAATTTAAAACATAAGTTGATGTAGGAGTGTTTTGAGAATTATTAAGGGTGGTTAATAGGGATGGTTTATCAAAAACACTTATATACATAGTTCCATTAAACGAAGTTAATTTGTTTCCTATAACATCTGATATATAACCGGTAACAGTGTATTTTCCTAAGGCAGACAGGGTATCATTAACATTTGCTGTATATACATGAGAGTTAATACTTACAGGACTGGTGTATTGCTTTGGATAAGACAGAGTAAGAGCGGGGTCTCCTAATAAGGCAAAATGCAAATAGCTCGACCTTGCCGGGTTGGCTTTTGTAATGCGTATAATATCACCTAAGGTGGGCCTTCTTCCGCTAACCATAGAGTCTAAGGCTGCTGAGTAAAAATATTTACCCAGGTTTGTACCATCCTGCACATAAGCAACACGTGTAGTGGTAAATAAACCAATACCGGCTCCGTTGGGGTTTAACAAAATATCCTCGCCGGCCGATTCTAAAGTTGGGTCATCATACCTGCTAAATTCGCAAGTGGCTGTAAAAAACAAGGGCATATTGTTAATATTATTCCATTGCTGTATTTGGCTAACTGTAATAATCTCCTCGTGCGATAACTCAAGCACATCACCATGCCCTGAGTAACTCATTATTAAAGCTCCTTTTGCTATCCTGTTGTTAATGGCTGTGTTTACATCGGGGTAACGCCTGCCTCCGGGCACAGCTTCTACCGGATAAGCGTCTTCGTATATCTTATCAACATTAAACCTTGGGTCAATATTTTGTATAGTGGATGCGTTTGTTTCTTGCTGATGAAAAAACTGATCTTCTCCGCTCGAGCCCGGGTTGGCATCATCGGCAATAACAGAAACCCAATTGCGCCAATCGGGTGTGTTTTGTGTTGCTTGGTCGCAGCAACTCGATGTTGGTTCAACCCGGTTATAGTATTGGTATATTTTATTGGTAACTCCGTTAGCTTCGCTAACATTTTTAACGGTTAAACGCCCGGCACCTATATCAATAAGACCTGTTGGTGTGCCATTAGTATCTATTATTCCTTCATTATCATCTAAAAATGCATAAAAATCGTCCCCTGTTTTCGAGTTAATAAAACTCCATGAGTTATATGTTTCAAATGTTGGAACAAGCACTGTGTTAGAGGGGTCGTATCTGTTTTTTTGCTGATATGAACCGGTGCCAAATAACAATAAGTATTGCGGCGGACGCGAAGCTGTTTTATAATACATGCGTACAAATTGGCGTATAGCCATTAAATCTTGCGCGCCTGATGAAAACTCATTATAAATTTGGTCGGGCGTAACAATTACATACGATAGATGTTCGTATGTTTTGTGGAGGTCGGCAAGTCTTTGTGCCTGATTTAAAAAACTTTGGGGGGCAACAATAATATAATCGGCAGGGCCGGTAACCATTGCATGTAAATTTTGGGGAGCGAGTTGCCCTATATAAGCAGGTGCTTTAAACGATGCCGTACTATCAAAAGCTATAAACTGTTTTAGTGTATCAGTAGCTATGGTAAACGAATAATTGTTAGAGGCAAATGTTGTTTGTTGTTCGCTAATATTAAATTGGTCAGTAACATTCCAAATGCGGATATTAGGAGAAGTGCTTTGCAAATTAAATTGTGAAACCGCGTTTGTGCCAATACAACGGTAATCTCTAAAAGGCATTTGGCTTCCATACATAGTAAGCGCTCTGCGTGCAATTACCCATATATAATTTAACCAGCCTGTTTCATCCGTATACGTGCGGTTTACACCAATATTTATAGGCGCACCTGTACTTGCATTGTTATACACAAAATGAGT
>DATFTU010000424.1:0-7286 GCA_035261565.1 Bacteroidia bacterium | reverse complement strand
AAGGGCGTACCGGTTACCGCGATAATTATGAACAAAAACGCGGATATGGTATGAATCGTAATGGAAGAACCATTGAAGGGGAAAACGGCGGTAATGAAAGTTATGATGAGTACGATTACTCGCCTCGTTATGATTCAGGTTATGGTAATAATTTTAACATTGGTAGTTACGGTAGCCGTAATGATAATTCGGATCGTCGTTTAAATCGCGGCTACGAAACTAATTATAATAGAAACTCTGGTTTACGTAGTAGGGGTAACTACTCAAGCCAGCAAGATCATTCAAACAATAGGCCTTATGGACGTAGAATGTCTGATGGTTCATTAAGCTTACGGAGAACTGATGGACGAGGCTTTGCTGGTTCGTCAAATTATGACGGAAGAGATGAAGAATATACTTCCGACCGTAATCATGATAATACATATGAAGGTCGTCGTTCAAGCGATGGGAGCTTTGGGAGCAGCTTGACAGAAGATGGCTCTGCAAGACGCAGAAAATATACTTATTAAAGTAAAAACCGGTAGGGCATCCCCTATCGGTTTTTTCTTTTACAGTCGAAATCATTGCTATATGCTTGCGCAGCATTTAACCTTTGTTCAAATAAACTATTGTTCATTCAAAGCCTGGTGCAAAATGGAATAGGATTTTAATTTTGCCACCTTATCGAAAATATGAGCTGAAACCATTAATTCATCAATATCGGTTTCTTCAATAAATGCAAGCGCAAAGGAAATTAGATCTCGGTATAGTTAAGACAGCAATTTTAGAGGGGGCGAATGGGGGGCGAATTTTTTATTTTTATACACTTTTAGGCTTTCAATCAAAAAAATTAAAATGGCTTAAAACCCTTTATTTTTAGGTCATTCATGTATTTTTAGAAAAGTATAGAAGTGTTTTAAAAACGATATTTTTATTCCCGTCCGGACCGCAAGCTACTAAGTAAAGCCCTTGTAAATGAATAATTTACAAGGGCTTTTTGTTTTCTAAACCCCAAAAACTGCCTCTTTCTGTATTCCTCCGCACAAAAATGCCTACGAACTTTAATTGAAAATAGACTAAGTCGTTCTCAATACGCCTCCTGGAAAATCTGCCGCAACCTTTCCGGCCAAAAGAAAGATAGTAGAATTGAAAAACTACAGGCGTATTTAACTATTATAACTTTAGTTCATTTGAACAAAGGTTCACAGCTTCCATTTCTTCTTATTCCAACCGATAGAAATAACTAGTTTATTTTTCGACAACTTTCTCTTCACCCAAAATCCATAAAGGTTTTTGAGTTGTTTTTGGTTTAATATTAATGGCTGCATACTTTTCAATATGGTCAACCGCTTCATCAATACTGTCAGTAAACAGAATAAGAGTTAAATCATCTTTACTTATTGTTTTATTGAGCACCATGTTGTTTAAATGCTCTATCAGATTTTTGTGATAATCTATGCCCATCACAACAACAGGAAAATTTTTGATTTTTTTTGTTTCTATAAGTGTAACAGTTTCAAAAAATTCGTCCAAAGTTCCAAACCCACCGGGCATAACTATAAAAGCAAAGGAATATTTTCTGAGTAATTCTTTTCTCACAAAAAAATATTCAATGTTTACAAATTTGTCCACGTAAGGATTAACATACTGTTCTTTTGGAAGAATAATATTGCAGCCGATGGATATACCTCCTGCTTCTTTTGCTCCGCGGTTAGCGGCTTCCATAATACCGGGGCCGCCCCCTGTTACAATTGTAAAACCCAGTTTAGACATCTTACCTGATAACTCTTTGGCTATTGTATAATATGTGTGTTCTTCTGTAAACCTGGCTGAACCAAATACAGTAATGGAGGGGCCTACAAAATGAAGTGTTCTAAAACCTTTGATGAATTGTCCTACTACGCTTAAGGTGTATTTAAAATCCTTCCACCTTGCTCTTGGTCCAAGAAGAAACTTTTCCTCTTCTCTTTTTAAAAAATTCTTCTCCATGTTAATCTGTTGACCCAAATGTAATTTATTCTTTTGCCAGTTTAACAGGGGTTGGGGTTAAATCATCTATATAACTGATTTATCTCATAAATAAGGCTTTATACAGTTGGTAGTTTTACCGGAATGAACTCCATCAATAAAACAGTTGAAAAAATTACCTGTTATCATTGCGGTGAAGACTGTGTTGATGATCATATCCATATTCAAGAGAAGCATTTTTGTTGTACAGGGTGTAAAACCGTCTATGAAATACTGAACCAAAATAATCTCTGCCAATATTATGATATTACACAGGCACCGGGACTCAATCAAAAAACAAAAATTCGAGAAGGTAAATTTGCTTTTTTAGATGACGCCAGCGTTGAAGCAAAGCTTGTTCATTTTTCTGATGAGAAACAAAAGCATGTGATTTTCTATTTACCGCAAATGCATTGCAGTTCCTGTATTTGGTTGCTCGAGCATTTAAACAAACTGGATAAGTCCATTGTAAAATCTCAAGTAAATTTTTTGAAAAAAGAAGTTAGTATAGTTTACAATGCCGACACTGCTTCATTAAGAAAAGTGGTAGAGCTGCTTACTACTATTGGTTATGAGCCACATATCAGTCTGCACGATATATCCAGCAAAAACATACGCAAGTATGATAAAAAGCGCATCTATAAAATAGGTGTTGCCGGTTTTTGCTTTGCTAATATTATGATGCTAAGCTTTCCTGAATACTTTGGAATGAATAATATACAAGAAGGGGAATTAAGAAGATATTTCAGTTATATCAATCTGTTTCTTGCACTCCCTGTTTTCTTTTATTGCGCTTCCGGTTTCTTTATCTCCTCATGGAAAAGCGTTCGACAAAGATTTTTAAATATAGATGCGCCCATTGCATTAGCTATTGTTATTACTTTTTCAAGGAGTGTCTATGAAATAATAACCGGTACAGGTGCGGGTTATTTAGATTCTATGAACGGTATTGTGTTCTTTATGCTGATAGGAAGATTCTTTCAAGACAGAACATATCAAACACTTTCTTTCGACAGAGATTATACCTCTTATTTTCCGTTGGGCGTAACTATTTTAAACGAAGATGGTACGGAAGATCAAATCCCTATTTCTAAATTAAAAACAGGGCAACGCATAAAAATCCACAATGAAGAAATTATTCCCGCAGACTCTATTTTGTTTTTGGGCAAAGCGCATATTGATTATAGCTTTGTTACCGGAGAATCTGTCCCTATTGAAAAAAGCATTGGAGAAATTATCTATGCCGGCGGCAAGCAAACAGCAGGTGCCATTGAGTTGGAAGTAGTGAAAGAAGTATCGCAAACCCAAGTAATTACTCTTAAAAAGAGAAGATAAGTATAGTGCAACGGCTATATTCATAAATAACAAAACCAGGCTTATTACCACGCCTATTAAAATAACAAATGTTGTACGTGATGCTATAACAGCTATTTTCTGAGTTACAGTAAGTGTGATTATATCGTATCTGGTGTTTACATACTCTTTTAGAGTAACAGTAAGTTTTTCAAAATGATTATTTTCTTCTTCCATAAATTTAATTTATAGTTATTGTATAAGTAGTATAGCTAATGAATGCAGAGTAAAGGGTACTTGCAATGAAAAGCGAGTTCTTTTGAAATGCTATGGCTAAATAAATTATGGAACAAATTATGTTTTCTTGGGTTAACCATTATAACATCCGTTGGATGTTCGCGGAAGTAATCTTCTAATGCCTTTCCTGTACTTTTTTCAGTTATAAAAACGGTTTTATGAATAAGCGTTTTAAGTTTTTTATCCATAATGGCACATGTTTGAGATTTTTCCTCGCTGAAGCCTTCACCGGGTTCTTCTACATTTATGATTTCTAATTCGGCATTAAATACTTTTCCGAAATATTTGCTTATGGATATTAAATCGCTTTCTTCTGTTTGGTTAAGATTGCATGCAAAAGATATTTTTTTTATGGAATGGTATCGGGCATTGTTAGGAATTATAAATGTCGGGATGTCTGTATTTCTGGCAACTTTAATGGCGGTTCCCCCAATCAAATGTTTCTTTGTTTTTTCTCCATCGCCGGTTATTCCCATTACAATTATATCTGCCTTTGTTTTTTTGGCTACTTCTATAATTATATCTTCGGCATATCCCATTTCAGAATAACATTCTATATCAAAATCACTCTTATTATTTTGCTCGATTTTCTTTTTTAAATTCTGTAATCCACCGGCAGATGCTTCTTGCATAATGCTAATCATCTCGCCGGGCATGCCTCCTGTTTCAAAACTTGAATAGGGCATAGGGAAGGAGTTAACCAAAACTATTTTTGCATTAAAGTATTTTGCCAATTCAACTGCATAATTTGTGGCATTATCAGACGAATTTGAAAAATCGGTAGCTACTAAAATGGTTTCCATGTTTTTTTATTTCAAAATTAGCCCTTCAAAAGCGACTCCTATATGACAATACTTGGGTTTAAAACTGATACTTATCAGGATTTTTTACCTTAGAAATTTAATTTATTTGAACAAAGGTTCGTGGTTTCTATTACTCTGTATTAGCCTACGGAATGCCTGTCCGTACTGAAACCAAATGAATAAAACCCTTGTAAATTATTCATTTACAAGGGTTTTTTGTTTAATGTTGTAGGTTTTGGGTTGTTTTAACCGAAGGTAAATTTACTTTACCGCAATAACCGAAATTTCTACATTTACATTTAGGGGTAAACCCAAAACAGCTACTGTTTCTCGGGCCGGAAAATTACCGTCGAAAAAAGAACCGTATACTTCATTAACATCTCCAAAAAAATCCATGCTTCGTAAAAATATGGTTGTTTTTACAATGTTGGTAAAGTCCATATTGCCATCTGTTAGTATGGCCTTAATGTTTTGCATTATTTTTTTTGTTTCGCTTTTTATATCGCTTAAAATTAACTCGCCAGTTTGGGCATCTTTAGCTACTTGCCCCGATACAAAAAGCATACTGCCGGGGGTTACTAAATTAGCATGTGAGTATGGCCCTATAGGTGCAGGAGCATTTTTAGAAGTAATTACTTTTTTCATTTTACTTGTTTTATAAGATTCAAATATATATAATTAAAAAGGAGGATAATTCTATCCTCCTTTAAATTAAAATTAACTATTAAAACTTACTGCTTTATAATTTTAGCCTGGTAGTTACCAACTGAAATAAGATACACACCCGGTTGGTACTCGCTTAAATTTAATTGAAAGGTATTTTCAGTTGTTTCTTGTTTTATAACAAGCTGTCCTATGGCATTGTAAACTTTAATTAACCCTAAAGAGTTTGAGCTTTGCAGCGTAATATTTTGCGATGCAGGGTTAGGGTAAATAGCAATTGAGTGCCCATTTTCCATGTCTTGCTTAATACCCGCACAGGTTTGTACGGTTACCGTAACCGCAACGGCAGAACTTGCACAAGCTTGTTGTTGTACTTGCCAGTTATAAAAGTAATAATAGTGTAAAGAGTCCACATCATCGCCGGTAATGCTTACTAAAGAACCAATATTAAACGGATACGGAACAGCACCCGATGAAAGTGAGTTACGATACAAATTAATACTGTTGCCTGTTGCAGCTAATAAATAACCTGTGCCGGGCCCAATATTCCAGTTAAGTGTTACTGTGTTCTTTCCGGTTGCAGTAAGTGTGGGAGTATATGATTGTAAAATATTACCCATGTTATCTTCTAACTGAATTACAGGTTTAGCAGAAGTATTTTGTGCATACACATCAATAGAAACAAGCGTAATAGCCTGATTGGCATTAAATGTAAGCGAGTGGCTGGCATTTAAATATGCTCCTGCTCCTAATGTGGTATTTAATGCGGGGGCTCCGTAAACCGGCGCTGATGGGTTTGTATTTACGGCGTAGTAGGTAGTATTGCTTGTAAGTGTGGGCGTAGTATATGTTGCACCTGTGCCTACTTGGTTGCCTGAGGCATCTTGCCAAACAATAGTTCCGTTTCCGCTGGCTGATAGTACAACCGAAGAATTGCTGCATGTGTTTGTTCCGGTGGCAGTTGGTGCAGCAGGTGTGGTTATACTGATAGTACTTGTAACGGTATCTGCCAAAGCACCATTACAAGTTGAAGCAATTAGTTTTACATTATAAATACCCGATGCTGTATAGGTGTGCATGGGGCTTGGGGTATTATCTGTTCCACCATCGCCAAACGACCAGTTGTAATTAGTTACATTGGTTGATGTGCTTGTAAATTGTATTGGGGCCGGTAAAAAACATAGTGTGGATTGATTAGCTGAAAAAGCAGAACTAACCGATGTTACATACGTAAAAAAACTTGCCGACTGGTCGTTTAAGCTATTACTATCTGCCACACCATTCGGGTTGCTGGTATAACAGCTAAGCGAGTGTGTGCCTGCGGTAGTTGTCATAGATGGTAAAGTTACATTAACCGATTGCCCGCTGGTAAGCGAGCCTGTCCAGCTTTGTGTTTGCGTGGTATTATTATCTAACGTATAATTAAGCGTACATGATGTTAAAGGCGTGCTTCCAAAATTTTGTAAAACAATACTTGGGGCAAACGTTGTTGAGCAAACCGTTTGGTTAGGATTTAAAACATTGGTTACGCCTGCATCAACCGCATGGGGAGGCAAAGGTTCAATACCAATAAGCGCTTCGTGATATACCGAAGGATTAAAACCACCTGAAGTTTGCAGGTTGTTTAACGAATAAAAACCATCATCAGACCCTGCCCAACCCCAATTCATGTGGAAATAATTATTTGTATCAACTCCATCTAACACCCAGGTATGCCCGCCTTGCGTAGGGTCATCACCCACGTATTGTACTACACGTCCGTTTACTAATTCATTAACCAATAGTTGTGTCCAAATGGCATCGTTGTAATTTGAACGTATCAAACCCTTAATAGTATAAGGGTTGTAATTAAAATATTTTACATACGATGTTTGCGCGCAAATTGAGTCATCGGCTGTAATTACCCAGGCTCCGCTGCCACTTGGGTCGTAATCCATATCAACACTTACGCCGCACTGGTACATTAGTGTGGCAACCGCCGAGCTTGAAGAAGCCAGTGGCATGGCTGACCAGCTATAGGTTGTTGCACCATAATTAGCTGATAGGGTTCCGTAAGTATTTGTAAACGGAGTACCACCTAACGAATCGGCAGTACAATCGCAATACGAACTTGAGCCTGTGCCGTGTGCCGGGTAATTCCAGTATTTCATTATTTGTGCCATGGCGGTGGCCACGCAACCTGTAACCGAGTTGCTTGGGCACAAACTGTTATAAGAAGCCGAGCCGCCACCACTTTGGTTCCAG
>DATFTU010000423.1:0-7391 GCA_035261565.1 Bacteroidia bacterium | reverse complement strand
ATGGGGCTTGCAAAAAGCGGTAATTTGTGGTGGCGGACAAGAGCTTAACCAATATACTTTTGGTAGTTTTGATGCTTTAAGCGCTTTTTCTGTACGAGAAAATGAGCCAGCCAAGGCTTCTCGTCCGTTCGATAAAAATCGTGATGGGCTTATTCCGGGCGGTGGTGCAGCCACACTTATTTTAGAAGATTATGACGAGGCGGTAAAAAGAGGCGCCCCTATTTTAGCTGAAATTGTTGGGTACGGCTTTTCATCAAACGGAGACCATATTTCAAACTCAAGCCCCGAAGGGCAAATCCGCTCGCTTGAGCATGCCTTAAAAGACGCAGGTATTGCTGCCAAAGAGGTTGATTATATTAATGCACACGCCACATCAACCCAAGGCGGAGATTTTGCCGAAGCCATTGCTATCGACTCTGTTTTTGGAGAAACCAAGCCATTGGTAAGCTCCACCAAATCTATGACGGGGCATGAGTGCTGGATGGCAGGCGCCAGTGAAATTGTGTATTCAACCCTTATGATGCAAAACGATTTTGTGGCCCCCAACATAAATTTTGAAACACCCGACGAGGCTTCGGCCAAGTTAAATATAGCTGCAACAACCACAGATAAAAAAATAGATGTATTTTTAAGCAACTCTTTTGGGTTTGGAGGCACCAACTCCACCCTTATAGTTAAAAAAGTTTAACATATATTTGTGCTTAATATGACTAAAGAAGAAATTATAGAAAGAACTAACCAGTTTTTAGTAGACGAGTTTGAAGTTGATGCCGCAAAAATTACTCCCGATGCCAACCTTAAAGAAACTCTTGATTTAGATAGCTTAGATTATGTTGATTTAGTGGTGATAATTGAAAGTAATTTTGGTTTTAAGGTTGTGGGCGAAGATTTTATTAATATTACCACTTTTCAGCATTTTTACGATTACTGCTATAACAAAGTAAGCGAAAAAGCAAGCGCATAAATTTATAGATGCAACAACAAAAATGGCAAGGCAAAAGCTCCGGCGGTGTACTTGGCTATAAAATTTTTGTTTTTTTACTAAACACATTCGGGCTTGGGTTTTCTTATCTGTTTTTGCGTTTTATTGTCTTGTTTTATTTTTTCTTTTCAAAATCAAACAAAACAGTTTATCGGTATTTTAGAGATATCCATCATTATTCCCGCTCTAAATCCATTGTAAGCGTTTATAAAAACTACTATATTTTCGGGCAGACTTTATTAGATAAATTTGCTATTCTATCAGGGGCAAAAACAAATTTTACAGTAAAGCGCGATGGGCAGGAAAACCTGGTAAATATTCACAACCAAAAACAAGGCTGCCTTTTAATAAGCGCCCACATGGGCAATTGGGAAATTGCCGGGCAATTACTAAACCTGTATGATAATTTAAAATTTAACATGCTGGTGTATGATAATGAAGCAGAGCAGATGAAAAAATATACAGATAGTATTTTAAAAGAAAGACAAATAAACCTGATTGGCATACGCGATAATGACATAAGTTATTTAGTTGAACTGCACCGAGCCTTTGGCAAGCAAGAATGGCTGGTAATGCACGGCGACAGGTTTAGAGAAGGGGCCCCTTTTATTGAAAAGGAGTTTTTAGGCAAAAAAGCCAAATTTCCGGCTGGGCCATTTATACTTGCGGCAAAATTTGGCGTGCCGGTTTTGTTTTCGTTTTGCTTTAAAGAGAATAATAAGGTTTATCAACTATATGCTAAACCAGGCATACAGCTTAAAAGGTCGCGCAGCGAGGAAGAAACCCAAGCCGCAATAACCCTTTTATCCGATGCTTATATAAAAACTTTAGAAGAAATGGTTAAAAAATATCCTTTACAATGGTTTAATTTTTACGATTTTTGGGAGAGTTAAATCAACCATGAGTTTTTTAGTAGATAAAGCCCATATTACCGAGTACATTCCGCAAAAGCCGCCAATTGTAATGATTAATACTATTGTTAGCTGCGATGATGTTAGTGTAACAACTCAGTTTGAAGTACAAGCAGATAATATTTTTGTGCGCGATAATTTTTTACAAGAACCCGGTGTTATTGAAAACATGGCACAAACTGCCGCAGCCAAAGCAGGCTACGAAGCAAAAAAACTAAATGCCGAACCATTTTTAGGTTTTATTGGCGCCATTAAAGATTTAAAAATCCATACACTTCCAAAAGTTGGAGACACAATTAAAACAACGGTTACGGTTAAAATGGATGTAATGGGCATTACTTTAATTGGCGCAACTTCGGTTTGTGGAGATATACAAATTGCCGAGTGCGAAATGAAAATTGTAATTCAAAAAACTACCGATGTACCAGCCTAAAACCATAACAACCACAACCGAAATTATTGTAAAATTTAGCGATTGCGATGCTTTGCAAATGGTATGGCATGGTAACTACATAAAATATTTTGAAGACGGCCGTGAAGATTTTGGCAGAAAATACGGATTGGGCTATTGGGAAATTTACAAGCAGTCTAACTTGGCAGTACCATTAATACACGTTGATTGCGATTACAAAAAATTTGTTGGCTTGGGAGAAAAATTAACTGTAGAATCAACTTTTATTGAAACACCTGCTGCTAAAATTATTTTTGAATATAAAATTTTTAATGCAAAAAAAGAACTTATGTGCACAGGCAAAACCGTACAGGTTTTTGTTGATGCTGTAACTAAAGAATTGCTTATTACCGTTCCACCCTTTTACCAGGCCTGGAAAGAAAAAAACCTGTAATATTTTTGACTAAAGCTTTTTTACATAATTCAACTATTGTTAGTCCGCTTGGTTTTACTACGGCCGAAAATTTTAATGCCGTGTGCAATGGAAATATTGCCATGCAAAATCATGGGTTTAATAACACAAATTATTTTGCCGCGCTTATCGAAAATAAATTATTAGATGATACTTTCGTTCGGCAAACAAACTCAAATTCCAAAGAGTTTACCCGCTTAGAAAAAATGTGCATACTTTCTGTTAAAGATGTACTTACTAATTCAACTATAGATGTAAAAAGCAAACGCACGCTTTTTATTTTTTCCACCACCAAAGGCAATATAGATTTACTGGAAAAACACCCACCCGAAATTGCTGAAAATAGAATTTATTTGCACGAAACCGCACAGGCAATATCCGGTTATTTTGGTTTTGCAAATAAACCTATGGTGGTTTCAAACGCTTGTATTTCAGGGCTTTTGGCTATTATTATCGCAAAAAGATTAGTAGCCGATAACCAATACGATAATATAGTTGTAACAGGAGCCGATATAGTTTCTACTTTTACACTATCGGGCTTTAACGCATTAGGTGCTTTAAGCAATAAAGCCTGCAAACCCTTTGATAAAAACAGAACAGGTATTAATTTAGGCGAAGCCGCCGCAAGTATAGTAGTAAGCAATCAACAAAAAGAAGGTGGTATTGAAATAGTTTCAGTAAGTTCAGCTAACGATGCCAATCACATATCGGGCCCATCACGAACCGGAGAGGGTTTATATAAATGCCTTCAAAAAGTTTTAGTAAATAATATGGTGCCTGATTTTATAAACGCACATGGAACGGCAACCGAATTTAATGATGAAATGGAGTCCATTGCGTTTAGTCGTGCCGGCATACAAAACGTTTTAACCAATAGTTTAAAAGGTTACTACGGGCATACACTTGGCGCAGCCGGTGTTTTAGAAAGTGTTTTTTGTGCGGAAGGCTTACGACAAAGTAAACTAATTTGTTCGGCAGGCTTTGAAAATTCAGGAACCTCAATCCCGTTAAACATCATCACAAAAACAGAAAACAAAAAAAGTACTACTTGCCTAAAAACAGCATCAGGCTTTGGCGGCTGTAACGCAGCTGTTTTATATACACTAAACTAATGAGCAATTATATTTTAGCATATACCAAAATTAAAAATAATTGCTTGTGGCATAACGGCAAACTCATCACCGAAAGTATAGATAAAACTGGTTTAAACTTTTTAGATGAAGCTTATAAAACGCTGAACTTATCGTATCCTAAATTTTTTAAAATGGATGCCTTATCTAAACTTGGTATTTTATGCGCTGAGCAAATTTTGGTTAGTGAAACCATCAGCAAGGTACCAAAAGAAAAAACAGCCATTGTTTTATCCAACAAAAGCTCAAGCCTGCAAACTGATAAGGCGTACTCAAAAACCATGAGCAATTTTCCCAGTCCTTCTGTATTTGTATATACATTGCCTAATATTGTTATCGGCGAAATATCTATTAAACATAAAATTACAGGCGAAAACGCTTTTTTTATTGAACCTGTTTTTAATGCCCAGTTGCTGCACAATTATACCGAGCTGCTTTTACAGGAAAGTGAATCTGTGCTCTGTGGTTGGCTTAATACAAGTGACACAACCTGCGAAGGTTTTTTGTATTTAGTAGCAAAACAAACAACGAGCGACGAAAAAAAATTTAACTTTATAAAACATAATCCTGATAGCATAACCCAACTTTACATAAATTAATTATGGAAAACTTAATTGAAAATTTAAAAAGGCAAATTATTGAGCAGTTAAACTTAGCTGAAGTAAAGCCTGAAGATATAAATCCTTCCGCTCCCTTATTTGGTGAAGGGTTAGGGCTCGATTCAATTGATGCGTTAGAATTAATTGTGTTATTGGAAAAGCATTATGGCCTAAAAATTCAGGACCCGAAAGATGCAAAAGATATTTTTGCATCGGTAAACTCTTTGGCAGCTTACATTACATCTCAAAAAAAATAATTCCATTACATGGTGTTTGTAACCGGCATAGGTATTATTTCAGCTATTGGTAAAAATGTAAGCGAAACTCTTTCTTCTTTGCAGGAAAACCGAACAGGTATACGCAAAATCAACCATTTACAAACTATTCATAAAGATAATTATGTAGCCGGAGAAGTTAATTGCACATTACAAGAATTAGGAAATTTAGCCGGACTTGAAAATTCAGCTTATAACAGAACAACCCTATTAAGCTTAATAGCAACTCAGGAGGCTTTAACAAATGCAAACATTACAGATATTTCAGCATACCGTACGGGTTTTATATCTGCAAGTAGTGTGGGCGGCATGTGTAGTTCTGAATTATTGTACAAAGATTTTTTAGAAAACAAACTACATGAAAATTTTATTGATACACACTACACGGGTGCACACGCAACCGATGTAGCCAAATATATTGGAATTACAGGTTACGTTACAACTATAAGTACCGCCTGTTCTTCGGCTGCTAACGCCATTATGCTGGGTGCCCGTTTAATTAACAATAACATACTTGATAGAGTTATTGTTGGGGGGGCCGATGCTCTTTGTAAATTTACTTTTAATGGATTTAACACCCTGATGATTTTAGATAAAGAATGGTGTAAGCCTTTTGATGAAAACAGAAAAGGATTAAACCTGGGCGAAGGTGCCGCTTATTTGGTTTTAGAATCTGAAAAAATTGTAAAAGCCGAAAATAAAAAAATACTTGCCACGCTTAGCGGTTACGGAAATGCAAATGATGCATACCATCAAACAGCTTCATCGCCTAATGGGCAGGGGGCTTATATCGCCATGCAAAAAGCGTTAAGTATTGCCAATCTTAATCCTAATAAAATAGATTATATAAATGCGCATGGTACAGGCACGGCTAATAATGATTCATCAGAAGCGGCTGCCATACAAAATATATTTAAAGAAAACGTGCCCTCTTTTAGTTCTACAAAAGCATTTACAGGCCACACTTTGGCCGCCGCTGCATGTATAGAGGCCGTTATAAGTATATTATCCATTCAGCACAAAACTATTTTTCCTAATTTAAATTGTGTTACACCCATGCAAGACACCCCATTATTCCCTGTTATAAGCCTTCAAAAAAATACAGAATTAAATCATGTACTATCCAACTCGTTTGGTTTTGGTGGCAATTGCTCATCTTTAATTTTCAGTAAAAACTAAGATGACAATGTATATCAATGGCTCGGGTTGTATATCACATCAAAATACGATTGATGCAGATGCTTTTTTTGAAAATTGCCATATTGATTGTCTGCCATTACTTATAGCGCAGGAGCCCGATTATAAAAACTATGTTCCTGCTAATATGCTTCGCCGCATGTCGCACATAATTAAAATGGGAGTTGCTGCCGCAAAAATTAGTTTACAACAAGCAGGGCTTGAAAATGTTGATGCTATAATTACCGGAACAGGCTTGGGCTGCTTTGAAGACACCGACAAATTTTTAAAAACACTTATTGAAAACAACGAACAACTTTTAACACCTACATCTTTTATTCAATCTACCCACAATACGGTAGCCGGACAAATTGCCTTGCTTATAAAATGCCATAATTACAATTTTACCTATACACAACAGGGCCTATCATTTGAAAGCGCTTTGATTGATGCCAGCATGTTTTTACATGAAAATAAAAACAGTAATATTTTGGTGGGGGGCTTAGATGAAGCCATTCAGCCTTATTACGATTTACTGGTAAAAGTCGGGCATATAAAAAAACAAGAGGATATTGCTGCTGAGATACAGAACAATACCACCAAAGGTTTTTGCTTGGGCGAAGGAGCCTCTTTTTTTGTATTAAGCAATCAAAAAAATAAAAACACCAAAGCCGAAATTAAAGGAGTAAAAACATTTACTTCTATAACCGACAGCAACGATTTACAAAACAAACTAACTGTTTTTTTACAAAAATTAAATTTATCTACCAGTGATATAAGCCTTGTTTTATCAGGAAATTCAGGAGATGCAGAGCATGATAAAATATTGAATGAAAGCAACCAAGCACTTTTTTCAAAAACCAATGTAGTTTATTTTAAACTTTTATGTGGCGAATATTTTACAGCAAGCGCTTTTGCCGTATGGCTGGCGGCGGCAATTATAGAAAAACAAAAAATTCCACAAACTATATTAAGAGAACAACAAAAGAAATCAGAACTAAAAAATATTTTGGTCATTAGCCAATACCGCAATACTGAATATTCTTTTATGTGTGTTTCATCATGCTAACTCATCGTACTAACATATTTATTGTTTGCACTTTTATGCTGGTTTTTGCTTTTTTAATATATAATTATAACTGGCCCAAATATTTGTTAGCATTTCCAATAGTATTCTTTATAGTTATTGAAATTATAGGTGCATCAAGGCTTTCTGCTAATTTTCATTTTCAATCAATATGTAAGGGTGATACAACCAGAAAAGTTGTTTCTATAACGTTTGATGATGGCCCACACGGAGAAGCAACCGAAAAAGTGTTAGCTGTTTTGAGAGAATACAATACAAAAGGCACTTTTTTTTGTGTCGGAAAAAAAATAAGCAATCAGGCTGCTTTACTTGAAAAAATAGACGAAGCCGGGCATATAATTGCTAACCACAGTTATGCGCACAGCAAT
>DATFTU010000422.1:0-6123 GCA_035261565.1 Bacteroidia bacterium | reverse complement strand
TAAACCGGCAGGGCCTGCGCCTACAACAGCCACTTTTTTTCCGTTAGATGGTTTTCGCTCAAACAATTTCCATTTCTCGTGAATGGCAATTCCTGTTGAGTAACGTTGCAGTTTTGCAATAGAAATTGGTTCTTCTTCGCGTAAATTATATACGCAGGCTCCTTCGCAAAGTTTTTCTACCGGACAAACCTTTGAGCAACCACCTCCCATAATATTAGAAGAGAAGATTGTGCGTGCAGAGCCTTTTATGTTACCTGATGAAATTTGTTTAATAAACAAAGGCACATCAATGCTTGTTGGGCACGATTTGGTGCAAGGCGCATCGTAACAATTAATACACCTGTTTGCCTCTAATATTGCACCTTCTGCGTGTTCAAAAGGAGGATGGATATCCGAAAAATTAGCAACTAACTCTTCTGTAGATAAACGATTATTTTTTATTCCCATAATGTGTTTTAATATGTAAAATATTGAGTGCTATAAAAGTTATAGCGCTCAATTAAATTCTAAAGTTCAGTTAGCACTCCGTAAGTTTCAGGTCTTCTGTCTCTAAAAAATTGCCAGGTGCTTCTTACTTCTTCAATCATATCTAAATCAAAATCTGCAATTAGTAATTCATCATTATCGCGAGATGCTTGTGCAAATATTTGTCCGCGTGGGTCAACAAAATAAGATTGCCCGTAAAACTTACCTAAGTTCCAAGGTTTTTCTTCACCTACACGGTTAATGCAGCCCATAAAATAACCATTAGCCGCAGCATGTGCAGGTTGTTCTAATTTCCACAAGTATTCGCTTAAGCCGGCAACAGTAGCCGATGGATTGTAAACTATTTCAGCACCGTTTAATCCTAAGCAACGTGCCCCATCAGGAAAATGTCTGTCGTAACAAATATAAACACCTACTTTAGCGTATTTAGTTTGAAACACAGGGTAACCCAAGTTGCCCGGTTTAAAGAAAAACTTCTCCCAAAAACCTGTTGTATGAGGGATGTGGTTTTTTCTGTATTTGCCTAAGTATGTTCCATCAGCATCAATTACGGCTGCTGTATTATATAAAACACCAGGTTGTTCTTTTTCGTAAATAGGCACAATGATAACCATGTTGTACTTTTTAGCATAAGTTGCCATCAAGTCGGTTGTTGGACCGGGAACTGATTCAGCAGACTCATACCATTTTTTATCCTGACCCGGACAAAAATATGGTGTATTAAAAATTTCTTGTAAGCATAAAATTTGAACACCTTTTTTACCCGCTTCTTCAATAAGCGGAATGTGTTTTTGCACCATGGCATTACAAATTTCCTGAATAGTTCCTTCACCTTCAGTTTTTGCTAGACTCATTTGTATAAGTCCTGATTTAATCATTCTTGGCATAATGTTTAGTTTAGAGTTTTTAAATTATAGATGATACTTTATTTCGTTTTACAAATTGTCCGTAACCTTTTTCTACTAAAAGTTTGTTGTTATCAACCGCAACTTTACCACGCAGAATAATGGTTTTGCATTTACCGGTTAGCTCCCAGCCTTCGTAACCTGAGTAATCGCAATGCATGTGATGTGTTTTAGCTGATAGGGTATGTTTTTCATTTGGATCTAAAATCACAATATCGGCATCAGAGCCAACAGCTATGGTTCCTTTTTTAGGATACATGCCAAATATTTTTGCAGCATTGGTTGAGCTTACTTCTACAAATTTATTCAAGCTTATTCTCCCTTTTTTAACCCCTTCAGAAAACAATAATTCCATTCTGTTTTCAATAGCTGGGTGGCCGTTTGGTATTTTAGAAAAATCATGCTCACCCATCTTTTTTTGTTCCCACATAAAAGGGCAGTGGTCGGTTGCAACAACTTGCACCGTTCCTTGGTTTAAACCGGCCCATAAAGTTTCCTGGTCTTTTTTCTCTCGCAAAGGCGGACTCATTACCCATTTTGCCGATTCGAAACCTTTATCGTAAAGAGATGCATCAAGCACCAAATATTGTATGCAGGTTTCTACAAAAACTTTTTGGTTTCTTTTATCGGCATCACGTATTTGGTTTAAAGCACCTTCGCAAGTCATGTGCACCACATAAGCAGGCACACCGGTGTGATAAGCCATATCGGCAAATCTGCCTGTAGCTTCACTCTCCGTAATTTCGGGTTGAGATAAATAATGGTATAAAGGAGAAAGTTTTCCTTCGGCTTTATGTTTAGCTACTAAAAAATCAATCACATCTCCGTTAGTAGCATGTACGGTAACCATACCGCCTTGTTTTTTAACCTCATTCATTAAACCAACCATCTGTCGGTCATCAATCATCAAAGCACCTTTGTAAGCCATAAAGGTTTTAAAAGAAGTGATGCCTTCTTTTTCAACTAAGTCTTTTATCTCTGCTTTAGTGTTATCATTAAAATCAGTTACCGCCATGTGGAAAGAATAATCACCCAAGGCATTTCCATTTGAACGACCTTGCCATTCTTTCAAAGCATCGTGCAACGATTTACCTTGCGTTTGCAAAATAAAATCAATTACCATAGTAGTACCGCCAAACAAAGCTGCGCGGGTTCCGGTTTCGTAATTATCGCTTGAATAGGTTCCCATAAATGGCATATCTAAATGCACATGCGGGTCTATGCCACCTGGAATAACCAATTTGTTTTTAGCATCAATGGTTTGTGTTGCTTTAACATCCAGGTTTTTACCAATGGTGGTAATTTTATCGTCTTCAATAAAAATATCAGCAACGTAATCATCTGCTGCTGTAATTATCCTTCCGTTTTTTATTAGTAGCGACATGTTATATGTTTTTTAAATTCAAATAAATTAATCAACTCCAATATCTTCGTTCCACAAAGTGGGATTTTTTGCAATAAAATCATTCATCATATCAATGCACTCTTTGCTATTCAAATCAATTACTTCTACACCATGAGATTGCATAAATTCTTTGGCTCCGGTAAATGTTTTCGATTCGCCGGCATACACTTTTTTAATGCCAAATTGTACCACAGCACCTGCGCATAAATAACATGGCATAAGGGTAGAATATAAAACTGTTCCCTTATACGAACCTACACGACCTGCATTACGCAAACAATCAATTTCGGCGTGTGTCATAGGGTCATTATCCTGCACACGTTTGTTGTGGCCTCTACCAACTATCTTACCGTCTTTAACCAACACACTTCCAATAGGAATTCCTTTTTCGCTTAAACCTGTTTTTGCCTCATCAATAGCGGCTTTTAAAAATTCATCCATTTTATTTTTTATTAGTTTTTTGCATTAAAAGATAATAGATAATTCCTGTCACAAAAAATCCTACAAACCATGCGTAATGATATAAACCGGAAACCCATTGCCAAACTGCATCTTGAGGAATTACTTTTATGGTGGTTAAAAAACCTGGTACGTTTGGTATAATAGCAACTATTAAGGCAATTACTGCGTAATAATTTATACCGCCTGAATACGTGTATTCTCCTTTAGCTTCGTATAACTCTTTTACTTGAAGCCTTTGTTTGCGAATAAAATAGTAATCAACAATCATAATACCGCCAATAGGGCCTAACAAACTGGAGTAGGCTATAAGCCAGGTAAAAATATATCCATTAGGGTCGGCAATTAATTTCCATGGGAAAATTAAAATGCCAATCAACCCTGTAATATAACCGCCCGTTTTAAAGTTTATTTTTGACGGAGACAGGTTTGCAAAATCATTTGCCGGGCTAACAATATTAGCCGCAATATTTGTTGCCAGTGTTGAAATGGCAACGGCAATCATAGCAATGCTTACAATTAATTTGCTTTCAAATTTTCCGGCTAAAACCAATGGATCCCAAATAGTTTCGCCATAAATAACAAAGGTTGCTGATGTTACTACTACACCAATAAATGAAAACAAAGTCATAGATGTTGGCAGTGCAACTGTTTGCCCCATAATTTGCGCACGCTGACTTTTTGCATAACGTGTAAAGTCAGGAATGTTAAGTGATAACGTAGCCCAAAAACCTACCATGCCTGTTAGGGCGGGAAAAAAATAATTCCAAAAACTACCTATGTTCGGGAATTTATCAGGCTGTTCAAACTTAGAGGGTTGCGAAAGAATAGGCCCTAAACCATGTCCGGCAGAAATTGCCCATAGTAAAAGTGCTAAGGCTGCTATCGGTAAAAAGAATGCTTTAAATACTAATAGTTTTTTAATGCTATCAACCCCTAAGTAAACAACAAACATATTTAGCAGCCAAAATAAAAAGAAGGTGATAGCAGGGCCTGTTTGCAAGCCAAACGAAGCCGGGAAAATTTGTGGTAAGGTTTCTAAAGCTGGAAACCAAATTTTAAGCATCAGGTAAATGGCAAAACCACCAATCCAGGTTTGAATGCCAAACCAACCACAGGCAACAATGGCACGTAACATTGCGGGTATGTTAGCTCCTTTGGTGCCAAAACTGGCACGCGCAAAAACCGGAAATGGAATGCCATATTTAGCACCTGCATGCCCGTTTAAAATCATGGGAATAAGAACAACCGTGTTACCTATAAAAATAGTTAGAATGGCTTGCCACCAATTCATACCGCCTTCAATTAAAGAGCTAGCTAACATATAAGTTGGAATACACAAACTCATACTAATCCATAAGGCAGCATAGTTCCATGTGCCCCAAGTTCGTTTAGAAAGTGGAATAGGAGCAAGGTCTTCGCTGCAAAGCGAAGAATGAGCCAGGTTTTCCGGTATGTCAACTATTTCGGCGTTCATTTTTGTTCTACAAATGGAATTTACTTTTGTTTATTCCACTCTAGTTCTGCGCTAAACTCTTTAATTAGCATTGATTCATAAAGTAATCTAAAATGTTCTTCACCATTAGAATCAGGTAAAATGGAAACTAGCATAATTCCAATTTCATAACCGTTTGAACGAGCTAATTCTACTCTTTCTAATTGAGACCCTGTTTGTTTATTACAGCTTATTAAATGTTCTCTTAGGCGTTGTTTAATTCCTTGTGATTCTCTCTGTCCTATATACTTTAAACTCCAAACAGTATCACTAGGCTTCTTTATTAATATGGCATAAATATTAGGTCTCTCATTAATAAATTCGCCAAGATATTTGCTTACTTCATTTTCATCTATTGAAAAATCCGTAGAGCTTATTTTCCTTACATTTTCTCTATTAGTAAAATAATTTCTTACTGTATCAAAATGAGTCGGCGGATTTTCTTGTATTATTAGCATGGGTGTCTTTTTCTAAACTGTAATTAATTACAATGTTCGTCAGCAATAGAAATAGCTCTTGATATAATATCTAAACCTTCATCCATTTGATCTTTTGTAATAATCAACGGAGGTGCTGTAAAAATCCAGTTCCAACGCACAAAAGTGTACATGCCCAATTCATTTAATTTGGCAGCTACTTTATTCATAATTTCCATTTCGTTTGGTGCAGCATTCCAAGGAGCCATTGGCTCTTTTGTTTTTCTGTCTTTCACCAACTCAATACAGCCTAATAAACCTGTATTACGGAAATCACCAATGCTTGGGTGTTTGTCTTTTAGTTTAGCAACCTGTGTATCTAAATAATGCCCCATATTAGCTGCATTTTCAATCAGGTTATCGTCTTCGTAAATTTTAATTACCTCATTAGCGGCAGCACAAGCCACAGCATGGGCCGAGTAAGTTAAGCCAATTGGTAAAGGTTTATCGTTAAAGTGCTGTGCAATTTTTTCAGTAACAATCATTCCACCTAATGGAATGTAACCTGCCGTAATGCCTTTTGCCATACATAAAATATCAGGCTCAACACCATGGTGGTCAATTCCAAACCATTTACCGGTTCTTCCAAAACCACTCATTACTTCATCGCAAATAGTTAGTATACCATATTTATCAGCAATGGCTTTAATTTTTTTCCAATAACCAACCGGATATTTTATACAACCCGATGAACCACTTTCGCCTTCCATTAAAATAGCAGCCACACTTGATGTGCCCTCGTATTTAATTAAACGCTCCATGTGTGTTGCGGCATGTTCTCCACACTCTTCAGGTGTTGCACTGTTCCAAGGGCAACGATAAAAATAAGGATTCTCAGCATGGATGATGTTTGGTACACCTTGACTATCATGCGGAATGCCACGAGGATCGCCACCG
>DATFTU010000421.1:0-17973 GCA_035261565.1 Bacteroidia bacterium | reverse complement strand
ACGAGGAGAAGGAAAAATTTGGAGCAAAATCAATTCCAATGGTAGCTTACATACAAGTTAAAGATAATTTTAATCTATCTGTAATAGGTTTAATGCAAACAAATAAAATTTAAGATTAACCCCTTGTTTTAAGGATTAATTCAACATTAGTTTATTTGAACAAAGGTTCAATTCACCAGATAATTGTCTAATGGATTTTTTAGTTACCTTTGATAGTATCATATGATACTATCAAAATGAAACCTCCTTATCAAATTACCAAAAGAATAGTACAATTAGTCGCTTCTATTTCGGAGAAGATAGGGGAAGTCAATGCCGCACATTTGTATAAACCCACTACGGAATTAAGAAAAAGGAACCGTATCAAAACCATCAAATTTTCACTTGAAATTGAAGGAAACATATTAACGGAAGAACAAATCACGGCATTGCTGGAGAACAAACGGATAGTTGCTCCCAAAAAAGATATTATGGAAGTGCAAAATGCCATAAAAGTGTACAATCAAATCCATAAATATGATCCGTTTCGGTTAGAAGATTTAAACAAAGCACACTCTGTTTTAATGAATGGTTTGATCGAAAACCCTGGTAAACTTCGCGTTAAAAATGTTGGTGTGGTGAAAGGCTCAAAAGTACAACACCTGGCACCCAACGGTTCAATGGTAAAAGGCCTGCTAAAAGATCTTTTCGATTATTTGAAAAAAGACAAAGATTTGGCACTTATCAAAAGCTGTGTATTTCATTATGAATTTGAGTTTATTCATCCGTTTATGGATGGTAATGGTAGGATGGGCCGGCTATGGCAAACTTTAATTTTAATGCGGCAATACCCAGTATTTGAGTTTTTACCGATAGAGCATTTGATAAAGAAAAGACAAGCTGAATACTATGCGAAACTATCAGAGTCTGATAAAAAAGGACATTCAACACCTTTCGTGGAATTTATGCTTGAAATTATTGTAGAGGCATTAGAAGAATTGTTACAATCACAAAACAAGACACTTTATACTGAAGATAGAATACAGTTGTTCAAAGAAAAAATAGATAAAAGAGATTTTAGCCGAAAAGACTATCTACTTAACTTTAAAAACATATCCGCGCCAACAGCAAGCAGGGATTTAAAATGGGCGGTTGAACAAGATATTCTAAAGAAGATTGGTGAGCAGAGGTTAACAAAGTATAGGTTTATGTAATATCTTAGTTATTCAGGATGGGCCTGGTTATATGTATTTCTTTTTGGTAGTTATCATGGCTTTTGTACTTTTATGAAACCAATAAAGGATAACTAAATATTATCAATAAACATTATGAGGTTTGTATTCCCTGCTTTACTGACACTTACTACAGCTTTAATAACCTTTTGGTATTCTGAGTATACTAAAAAGTATCAGAGTCTATTTGTGACATCAGCTATAAACCTTGCCTGCATTTTAATTCTTACCATAGCAGCATACTTTTGGGAAGGCCCAAGTTCATCCATTACCAAGCTTAAGTCTTCATTTTCGGAATTATATTTTCTCCCATACCTTATTTTAAATATTCTTTATGTATGGTTATGGTTTTTTTTAACAACGAAGAAAGGAGCAGCTTACACAGGAATTTATGAATCGTCTTATGTTATAGTTCTTATTTTACTTGGAGTAATATTCAATCAGGAGAAATTCGATCTTAAATTTTTTATAGGTGCTGTATTAGTTTGTTGTGGTATAATACTAATAGAAATGAAATGAGAACAAAGTTGGTTAAAGAATGGAAGATTGTTACGGACAATCCTAATGGAGTTAATTTAAATTTCGGTGAGATACCTACCGTTAAATTTAATGTAAAAAATATTTCAGAATGTTCAATTACAGGTGAGATGTCAAAAAAACACCGCCTAAATAGGACTAATATAATATCATCTAAAATTTACGCTCTTAATGCAAAATCTGTAAGTTTTAATAATAGTGATATAAAAGATTGTAATATTTCTCTTTCGAAGTTTGACAATTGTAATTTTAATCATGCGTCACATAATAATAATTTGTTAGACGGAAATCACTATCGTAAATGCACCTTTAGTCAGACATCAATAACATTAACCGATTTTAAAAATTGCGTTTTCGATAACTGCGATTTTACAAATGTTATTATATCTGATTGTAGATTTTATAATTGCAAATTCGTTAAATGTATTACTTCAAATAAAGTAATAGAGTCAAGTTTGATTCTTGATTGTAGCTTTAAATCGACTCGAATTGAGTATGATACTATTATTGGAAATTTCGGGCTAACGGCCATGAATTGTATTAGCTGCATAATTGAATTTAAAGGAGACACAAATAAAAAATATAACGTAACTCAATTTTCAAAAAAGGTTTCCGATTTTCAAACTACAAATAGTGTAGATCGTTTTAAGTTAACCTATTTTTCAAATTCATCAGCGATATCACAGCTAGCGGAAGAAGTTGAAAGTCTTTTTAATATTGAAGATTGGATTAAACTAAGTACGAACCCTAATCGGTTTAAACTCCACATCGAAAAACTCCACGAGTTTTTATTATACCAATTTGACAATGATAGAGTTCGATTAAGAACATTAATACAATTGTTCGACATGAGCTCTAAATTGTCCGATACTTTTGCAAGAGGGCAAAATTTTATCGATTTACAACGTACTGTTGATGGAGTATTTCTTTCGCTTGAAAGAATCTTAGAAAAATATTTAGAGATCGCCGAAAACATTCTACATGAATGTGATCAAGAAGGTTATTGTCGAATATTAGTTGAGGGCCCGCTAGAAAAAGAATATTATGTAGAAGAATTAAATCCTATGCTTCAAATTGCTCCCGTAAAATTTGGAAAAATTATAAAACATAATTCTCCTAATGAATTATACATCCACTGGGAAAGTATAAAAGATATATGGCCTTGGATCTTGTTCTTTTTTACAACAAAATTTAAGTTCGAACTAAATAAATTAGATCAACAAACAAGACGTACAAGAAACAGACAAACTAATATACTGAGGGATAATCAATTAATTAAAATAGAGAGTACGGGGTTAGATAATTCTGATGCTTTGAGTCTTAAATTAAAAACCTTATTGCCTGGACATCATGAATTAAATATAGTGATGCAGTTTAGTTTAGAGCGATATAAACGTTTGATGAAAACAATTAAGGGTTGGCTTTCTTTTGATAAAAAAGAAAATGAAGAATAACTACTGGAAAGAAGCCATTATTTCCAACCCTTTTAAAATATGATTTTCTCTATTAAAATAGTTTAATCGCACAAATTCGTAACCCTTGTGTCTAGCAAATCCCATACTTGATCCAATAATTACAGGCATTCTAGAATTAGCACAATATTCTAAAAATTCATTACGTCTATTTTCCGATGGTAGTTTTATTATTGCGCAACCTATATAACCATTGATTATTGGCGATACCTCACAATTCGATCTCTTTATTTGTAATTCAGCTTTTTTCCTAAGAGATATAACTTGGTTATTAGCGACCCCAAGTAATGACTTGAATCGTTCTACATTTTCTCCCATTTTCATTGCTAATTTTAAACTGTGAAGATCCAACGCACCTTGCATTACTTCCATTTCTTCAGCAATTTGCTTTCTATGCTTTTCATGGTGTATTAAACATGCTAGTCTTACACCATTAATTCCCAATCCTTTAAACATACTTCTTATTTTAATAACATTATGGAAAGCATTAAAATTTAATTCGTGTAAAGAACTTGGAAACAACTGTTCTGTCGCCTCATCAATAATTAAATAACTTTTTTCGTCAAGCTGTTTTACGAGATTAATTAAGTGTTGTACATTCTGATTAGTCCCTAATGCTGTTCTCGGCTGAGTTATAAATATAGCGCATGGAGAGTTTTTGGAAATAATTTCATGAGGTACTGAGAAATTAAAATCGTCCTCTTTAAAAGTTGGTATTCTTATAATATTCATGCCAAATGCCTGTGCTTGATAGAAAGTGGCAAAATAACACGGTGTTTCAAGAATGACTGTTTTTATTCCTTTCGAAATTAGAAAAGCAAGTGCGATTGCAGAACCCACTGTGGCGGAATGACACAGAGTAATGTTTTCAGTACTTAATTCAATATTTTCCCAAGCTGACATCATTGGTGTAATATTTTTCTTAATTGGATTAAGTTGATTGTAGAAATCTGAATAATATTTTTGTATTTCAGGCGGAAAAAGCTCATCCTCACTAACTTTAGAATGGGTATCTAACCATCCTGATGGATCTGCATTCATTTGACCACTTTCCCGTAGTGGCAAAAAAAGTCTTTGATTTAATTCTGGGTATTCATCTTTGTCAAAATGCGCTTCGTAATTCATGAATGATAATATTTAGTTATCCTGCATTCATAACAAGAATAAATAAAGGCTCAAGAAAAAGCCGACTCTAATAGAAATTCTTTACCCTACGTGAAAACTTCTTCTGGGGTGTCGTTGTAAAATTTGCTTTTGCTTTTCGACATTAACATGTGTGTAAATTTGAGTTGTCATAATTGAGCTATGGCCAAGAAATTGTTGTATGTATTTTATATCAACATCTTGCTCTAATAATAATGTTGCAAATGAATGTCTGAACGAATGGGGAGTTATCCTTCTCTCGAGTCCAGCGATTTTTGCCACTTGCTTTACTAAAAAACGGATCGATTGTTCGGATAGTTTTTGATTTCGACGATTCACAAAAAAATATCCATCGCAGTTTGGGATTTTTTTGTGGAATATTTTCTTATAGTATTTAAGTGCTTCAAGAGTTTCTTTATTGCATATTTGAATAATCCTTTCCTTATTGCCTTTACCTCTAACTTTTACTATACCTGAGGCTAAATCAATAAATTCTTCTTTTAAGTTACTCAATTCGGAGACACGAGCACCTGTAGCAAATAATAACTCTATAACTGCAACATTTCGGATGCTTTCAGCATAAGCGTAGCTTTTTCTTTGAATTCCAGATTTCTGCTTGTAAGTTGACCGTATAATTTGTTCTATTTCTGAAATGGTCATTACGTTCGGTAAGCTTTTGGGTTCACGGATCTGAATCTTCATTTTTCGGAAAGGATTTACAGCAATTGTATCTTCATACTCAAGAAAATTGAACATTGCTTTCATTGTAGCAACCTTTCTTTTTATTGTCTTTGGCTTAAGATTTGAAATTTCTTGTAAATACTCTCTAATTATAATCTTACTAATCTCTGAAGTTTTAATCGAATGTTTTTTTCGAGCAATAAAATCTTGTAATTGTTGAAGATCAATCTTGTAAGCCTTCAACGTTTTTATACTTAAATTTTTTTCATATTTACAATGGTTTAAAAAATCTAAAACAACATCCTTGATATTTTCCATACACTTTTTTTTGAAAATATAGGTTAAAAACCCATGAAATGTCTACGGAGTAGAACAGGGGTTGCCATAACAGGCTGGAATCAAAAGGCTTATAGAATTAAAGTCATACCATCCGAACCGCATTTAAGAGCATTAAACATTTGATTTTCAATTGTTTAATGCTTTAGGAGGGCGAAATGGGGGGCGAATTTTCTGCCAGTATAGCTTTTGTGACCGAAGAGCAAGTATTAGTTTCTCTGTACAATTTTGGTTCCGTTAAAGTTTCAATCTTAGATAGTTACAACCCGGATAAAAAACTATTTACTTTAGTTTGTATGTCTTCAATAAGCTCTTCATCCTTAAACTTATATTCATCTGGTATATCAAGAATAATAATTTCTTTATGAATCAATTCAGTATTAAATCTTTCCTGTATTCTTTGTTTGTGTTTCTTTTCCATAACAAAAATAAAGTTTGACCGGTCTATCATTTTAGCTGTTAATTTGATTCTTGCTGATGGCTCTGTTCCGGCTGATTTTGAATTTATATAAGGACGATTTTTATATACTGCCTTAGCTGTTGGGCTACGCCATTGGTTACAACTACATATAAATAACAAGTTCATATTTCACTGAGAGAAACGGTAAGCTAATCGGCATCTGCCTATCAATAATAATTTGCTTACCATCTTTCTCTCAGTTTTTTATCAATACCTGATGTTTTTCATTTATTAGCAGTTAGTTACTTTTTCTTCTTTACAATAAACAGTTCTTTATTAAAAACCAAAACGTCAGGAATAATCAAAGCAAGAACTACCAAAAGCCATAAAAAATGAGTAAAATCATCTGCGTCAGAATTCTCAATAAACAATGGCATTGGATTGTAAATTCTTGAGAATACAAAAACTAAAGTGATGCCATAGCTTCTTGCTGCCCACATTTTATGTATTATGATTTGTCGTCTTAAAGCTGCAAGCCAAGCCATCCCAGCAGTAAACGCCCAAACAAGTGCCTGAGTTATATTTTGAAAAGCGAGCGTTTCTTTAGTGCCGGCAATTGGATAATAAATATTTAGAAGAACAGCGAAGGGAGCTGCTAATAAAATTGAAATTATATAAATTTTACCAAGCCTTCTATGTAGTTTAAGATTGTCTTTACGAAGTGTTTCTGAAAACTGGAATGGACCTATAATTAAAGCTATCAAGCCCAAAATAACATGGGGTATCAAAAGCAACGACATGGATTTATATCTCACCATGCTTTCCGGATGGTCTTTTAAATATAAAAATTCATTCACTACAAATACGTATGCGGCCAGTAATGCTATTATTGAAAACAATAATGCTTTTGATTTAGTTATAGATGTTAATCGTATCATCTGTTATTGCGTAGCTAACCTCTAATGATTGCTATAAAGTGATTTAATCTTTGTTTAAAAATAGATCAGCGTCCAATTGTGCTTCATCTGCCAACATTGGTGGAGGGAAGTCTGCACCAAGATTAAAGTCTGTACGTTTGATGGTTCCTGTTACTTTAAACCCTGCCACCGTTTTCTTATTAAATTCATTAATGGTTGTTCCGTTATAAGTCAGGATAAATACTACAGGCTTTGTAATGCCATGTAAAGTTAATGAGCCCGAAAGAGAGTATTCATTATTTTTAATTCTTTTTAGGGAGCTGCTTTTAAAAATAATTTTACCAAATTGTTTAGCATCAAAAAAATCTGCCCCTTTTAGATATTTGTCTCGTCCCTCCTCGTTAGTATTGATACTGTTAACATCCGCACTAAATTCAATGGAAGCATCTGAAAAATCCGGTTTGGTGGTGTTGACCTTTGCATCAAAAGAAACGAATGATCCAACCACATTGGCGACGGTTAAATATTTAACTGAAAACCCAACATGAGAATGTGTTTTATCCATTGACCAGGTTTGTGCGAATCCTTTTGTTATGCTGATTAGGATAACAAAGGCAATTATTGATTTTTTTTTCATGTAGTTTTAATTTATTTGATGGAACAGAATTCTTGATTATTGGATGTATAGAAGATGACATTTGATAATTAATTTCATAGACCAAAAATTATATTCTACCCCCTCCATTTACAATTATTTGCTGTCCGTTAATCCAAGCTCCTTCTGAACCAGATAGGAACGCAACCACACCGGCAATGTCTCCAGGTTCTCCTATTCTTCCTAAGGTCATACTTTGAGCTATTCTTTCCATTTCTTCTTTTAAAACCTCTTTTTGTAACAAAGGAGTATTTGTTGGCCCAGGGAAAACACTATTCACTGATATTTTACGATGACCAAGCTCTTGAGCTAAGATTTCGGTAATTACTCGGCCCGCGGCTTTACTGGGAGCATAAATTCCAAGACCTGCTGCTGGATAAAGTGAGCTCGTTGAAGATATTTGAATGATTCGCCCTCCATCTCTAACCTGTTTAGCTGCTTGTTGCAATACAAAATAAGTTCCTTTGTGATTTACAGAATTGATGCGGTCAAAATCTGCTTCGGTAACATCAACAATAGGGATACCCCTAACAGCAATTCCGGCATTGGCTACTACAATATCAATGCCACCAAATTCAATACTCACATCATTAAAAAGTTTTACAATTTCTGCTACTACACTTACGTCTGCTTGAAATCCTGTTGCGGTTCCACCAGCTTTTCTGATTTCATTGACCACTTCATCGGCATCTTTTGGATTACCAACATAATTAACGGCTACTGCAATTCCATCTTGCGCTAAGCGGATTGCAATAGCGCGACCGATACCGGTTGCTGCTCCTGTTACCAGAGCTACTTTTTTTCTTGATACTGTCATAATTGTTTAGTTTTTATTTTTCGTTGACGGGCTATTATGATAACCACTATTAGTATTCTTTATTTCGAAAAAACTATTTTTCAATAAATAGTCAAAATGAACAGTGTCTCCTACCTCATGATTGTATAGCCACTGGGGATCAATGTGAATGTTATAAAGTATTCCAGGCGAGCAAGTATTTATTTCCCTGAATAACTTCGGCTCAGACAATGTTTCAAATAATATAGTGTTACAGCTTTCTGAATTTAGAGCTATTTCATTCGAAAATCCATAACCCGAATTTATACCAACAATTCTTAAATTGATATTATAATAAAAATCATCTTTATGTCTGTTGCAGGAAGAAAATACCGTCAAGAGACAAAAGCCTAATATGGTTATTATTGTTTTCATATTTATTCATTCATAACATCACTGGTAAACCCATTGATTTTTAATAGAGTTTGTATCTCTTCAACGTTTAAGTGAAATCCCTCTACTCTTAATACTTTGTCGCAATCTTCGTGATCAAGACTAAAATGCAATTCGGAAAATTTCTTTCTCAGTTTTGATAATATTACTTCAGCTTCACTTTCCGTATTTACATTTGTTACAAATACTTCTATCGTTGAATCTTCAATGGTAACTATCTCTAAAGTCTCAGATATTTTATCCGTTTTCATGCTGCAAGACATTTTTTAACCAGGCTTACAATTTCGACAGTCATATATGGTATGGAGAAAACGCCTATTATATTGAGATCTGAATTCATATTAACGTCCTCAACTTTGTTCACTCCTAAATAAATAATTGGTATTTGATGTTGGGACATAATCTCTCGAATAGGGAGAAAAGCTCCTCGTCTGCATAAATCGAAATCGATTATAATAAGGTCTGGTTTTAATTTGCTTAATGTTTCTTTCACATTAGTAAATGGAATAGGCCAATGTATGTTATATCCCATATTCTCCAATTGAAGCCTAAAGTCTAATCTAACAATAGCCTCTGATTCTATTATAAAAATGTGTTTCTCTTTCATATTGGGTAAAAATTGATTTGAATCTGTTTTCACTCTTAGAGAGTTTACCAACAAATTACATATCGAATTATTTTTTCACTCGCTTCCATAGAGATTGTACCAAGCCCGAGCCTTTTGGGATCTCAAATTTAATTGGGCGCATTGCCTGTCTTTTCAAGCTATGACAGATCCTGAGAGTGTCACCTTCCAATTCGTAGATGCCAAATGAAATAGAATCTTTTTCAGAACCGCCAAGACTTTTTATATCGATATGTTTTGGATTAGTAGAAGTATCGAGCCGTACTATCTCCATCTCGAAGGCCTGTCCCCCTTCTGTTATCGTTGCCCGATTATCACGTATCATCATTACAGAATCAACAAAAACAAAATTTGGGACAGTAACCATATCGACCTCACCAAAAGTACGGCTCCATACTCCTTGAAACTTTGATAATTCTTTCTTTTCAGTTTGAGCCTTACCGATTGAAAAACGTTTCATTTTAATTAAGCGTTCCCTTTGAATAATCTTTCTCTCAACTCTGGGAATCGGAAAATAACGATCAACCATAAAACAGCTTGAATCACACAAGGTGCAATGACTGGTTGTCCATGCTCTAAATGAGTTGCTATTGCGCCACCCATATATGCAATAAGCAAAAGACTACCTAGTACTCCCGTTCTTGGGATCACAAACAGAATTACACTAACCAACTCTATTATGCCAAGCATCATATAGGTTTGACCAGTTAAGCCAAACGCCTCTGCCATTTTCAAGGCTTCCGGGCTGCTGAATAATTTACCAAGTGAACTTGAGCCAAACAAGAATGCAAGCAATCCGGTAAGAACCCAATAAACGATTTTTTTTATTTTTTCTTTCATGATATTAATTTTAATTATGTTTTTACTTAATTATTTCTCTACTGATACTTCTGTTTTTATTTTTATTTCATCATCTACATCACCACTGGATTCACCAACACCATAATCTGACCTCTTAATGGTGAAGTTTGCAGTGAATTTTCCTGTTAATCCGTTGGATGTAAAAGTGAATGGAACACTTACTTCTTTTGATTTATTTTTCACTTCCATTTTACCTTTAGCTAAATACCCGCTTGCGCTCTTTTCAATAGAACTTGTAGTGAATTTGATAAGAGGATATTTTGCCGCGTCAAACCAATCTGCTCCTATAGCATGTTTATTTTGAAGTGCATTTCCAGTGTTTATGGAGTTAACATCTATTTTAATAATAAACTTTGAGGCAGTTAAGTTTTTCTCATCAAAGTTTATTTCGGCTTCCATTTTTTTAAAGACGCCATCAACGCCTTTGCCAGAAAAAGAAATTGTATGTCCTTTTGAAAGTTTCCACATAGGAGAACTTGTGAAAGAAAGTAGTCCTCCTATAAGGAGAACTACTACTATTTTATTGAAAATATTTTTCATATCTTAATTTTTAACTAATTCTAAATCAGCAACTAAGTTTACTTCATCACTTACCATCATTGCTGGTATGCTCACACCTACACCAAAGTCAGAACGTTTAAAGGTTCCAGCTATATGAAATCCGTTGATCTGTTTTTGACTTTGTGGATTGGTTGCAGTTCCGTTGTGTTTAGCAATCAAGGTTATGTCTTTCGTAACGCCATGTAACGTAAGTTGACCTTTCACAGCATACTCATCTTTTCCTGTTTTTTTGAAGCTGGTACTTTTGAAATTGAACTTTTGAAATTTTTCCGCGTCAAAAAAGTCAGGACTTTTAAGGTGTTTGTCACGAAATTCATTGTTTGTATTGATGCTTGCAGCATCGCCACTGAATTCAACTACCGCGTCTGAAAAATCAGGTTTATCGGTAGTAAGTTTAGCTTCGTAAGTGTTGAAGCTACCGCTTAGATTTGAAATACCGAGATGTACTACACTAAATCCTACTCTTGAATGTACTGAGTCTGATGTCCAAGTTGTTGTTTCAATCGGTTTAAAGGCAAAAAACATGGTTGTTACTGCCGCTGCTACTAAAAGTGTTACTTTTTTCATTTGTTTTGTTTTTTATGGTTATTAATTATTGGTTTTACTTTTAAAAAAAGGATAAATGGTTAAGAATGAAAGAGCAGGAAAGAAGTGCATTGGTATAGCTAAGCCAGGAAATAATTCCGGCATTTCCATTTCCAAAGGAAGCTTAAATGAAAGCACTCCTATTATAGAAGCAAAGCTTACTATGGCGAAAAGAATATTGGCCCAGCCAAGAAACTTCTCTTTGTTCCATTTGAATAGTAAAATGTATGCTGTGCTCATCAGTATACATCCTATTAATGAGGCCATAGTGATGCCCTGCCAATTCAATATAGTACTAAAGTCAACAGTGAATGCTTTAGAGTATACTTGATTATATAATGAACCAGCAATAGCAGAAAGTGTTGCGCTGGTTAATCCTAATAAAAATCCTTTTTTCCAGTTCATAAGTTTGTTTTTTTAATTGTTTGATATTTCTGATTTATTTTTTGTATTTAATTTCTCCGTATTTACCGTCATAAAAATCATTGTAAGCTTGCGATATTTCATGTTCAGTATTCATTACAAAAGGGCCTGCTGCAACTATAGGTTCACTATAATACTCGCCACCAAAAAGTATGATGTCAATAGACTCATCTAACGCGGTTAACTCGATTGTTCCTTCTCCAGTATCGAAAGTGATGAACTCACCTTGTTTAAACTTAGCATCGTTAATTGTGGCATCAGATATAGGAAGAAAGGCAGCATACTCCATTTCTTCTTGAGTTTGAAGAGAGAATTGCTTGTGAGGTTCGATGTGAATATGATAAATGAATTGTTTAGAGTAGTTTGGAATTTTTGAAGCGAGATCTTCATAATCACCAACAATCACTTTTATCCAGCCACGGCCACCCAAATCTTTTTTAGGGATTTCGTTAGCTTGTAGAGGCAAGTAGTCAGGGTTCTCAGCCTTAATTTTAGCAGGTAAATTAATCCAAAACTGCATTCCGTGCGTTAAGAGATCACCTTCTGTTACATCGACATTGATGCTTTCATCATGAATAATGCCATTGCCGGCTTTCATCCATTGCACTCCCCCGGTTCTTACTAAAGCGTGATGGCCATTACTGTCATTATGATCAGCCTCTCCGTTTATTACGTATGTAAGAGTTGCAATTCCCCTGTGAGGATGAGCACCGGTGCCATCCCCTTCTTTACGTTTTTCATCAGGAGAGTGTTTTGCAGGGATAAGATGATCGAGGAAAACAAATGGACCTATTGCATCAACATACCTGTTTGGCAAAATCCGATTGATTTTGTATTCACCAATATCTTCGCGGTGACCTTTGGTTATTAATGTTATTCTCTTTTTCATTTTATTGATCTTATATTCTCTAATCGTATTATCTGATACAAAGTTGCGATGAGGGCGGTTCGAAAAACGATGATATTTGCTAAAAAAACACGTTGATAAATGTCAATATTAGCCACGTTGCCAAACGAGGATAACAGTAACTCCATCGGCTATTCTTAAATGTTCTGTCATCATATTGCCTTCGACTTTTTCAGTGAGTTCATTCCGACCTCTACTACTGCCGTTCATATTTTGAAAGGTTGAACCTAAAACATGTTGTTCAAGAAAGTCGCCGTGTTCGTCTATTGTATATGTGCCATAAACACCCAGACTATTTGTTACCGCAGTTTTGTATTCCTCCTGTGTACCGTTTGCACGATCTCCTGAAGCAAACTTTGGTATGTCGGGATTATGAACGATAACCATGAAGTGTAAATCTTCCGTTAAAATCAGCATTCCGCTTGGGTTTGGGCCAAGTACATTTACTCTTTGTCCGTGATTATCAAGGTAACCGGAAATTAGATTCCAGCGTCCTGCAACTTTGTTCTTTTTCATACTCTTATTTTTTTAGTGATTATATTTTTTTAATTTCTATTACTTAATTGGTTGTTAATTTTTGTTTCTTTTTGAAGCCAAAGAATGGTTGATCCGACTACAACAAATATGATCGAGACAATCGGGGGGTGTCCGTTACGAAGTAGTAATGCACATGCAATCAGGGCCCATGTAAAGATTGCGTATATAGTAAGTTTCCTAGTTTTCGGAATCAGGATTGTGATCGCGAAGATAAACTCAACTATTGCGAACGGAATCAGGGCAGCAGGACCAAATCCGAAATTTTCTAAAACTTTTATTTGGATTTCTACCCTCATTAGTTTTTGAACGCCTGAGAATATAAATAGGAACGCAAACAACCCTGTCAGCACCCAAGCGAGAATTTTTTTTGTTTTTGTCATGGCTTTAGTTGTTTTGATTTATCCATTTTTGTAATGGAACAAACTCTTTGTTGGCAATTTCTTTTGCTAATACAATTTGCGCCTCTGAATTTGGCCCCATGTATGTATGCTTTTCAAAATATTTAAGCATTCCAGCTACTTCTTTTGCTCCTTCAAAAAAAGTGGAGAATACTTCAGTAGGCACTTGTGTGAAGGTGTAGTCCTTACCGTTTTCTTTATACTCCTTAAGTATGTCATTAAAACTATTTAACTCTGTGGACAAGGAAAGATAAGCTCCGTTTCCAACTTTTTCAGGTTGCAAGAATACTCCTGTAACAACTTTTCCTAAGTCATTAATGTCCGACATATGAAATGCTTTTTTTGTTGGGTCAATTGGCATAGCCCAGCCAGTAGTGCCATCGGGTTTTTGTTGAGGGGCCATAACACCTTTAAAATTTTGAAAATAGAACGGCGGCCGAACGAACGTGTAATATTTGAAACCAGCATTTCTTACTAAGTCATCTGCCTTTGCTTTATTCGTAAAATGAGGCACTTCAAATTCACCACCGCTTATCAATTCAACATTAGGAAGTGTTGACCAAACAAAATGATCAATACCTGCTGCTTTTGCTGCATCCACAGCATTTTTCGCTTGAGCAATTTCGTCGGCTCCTTCCCAAAAATTTGTAACCACAAATACACCATAAGCATTTTTGAAAGCATCTTTCAGGGATTGTACATCTTTTAAATCACCGAACACTACTTCATGTGCTTTGCCCGAATATTTTTCCGGATTACGGGTTACTGCCCTTACATTAAAATCTTTTTCATTAGCAAGAGCATTTACCAAACCTTTTCCTTGTGAGCCAGTTGCTCCGATTACTACAATTGTTTTCTTAGTCATTTGATTTGTTTTTAATTTTTATCAATTAATATGTTTGAATTACCGATACAAAGTTGCGGCAAGCATGGAGGGAAAAGCGATGATAAATGCTAAAAAAAAACGTTGACATTTGTCAACGAGCAGTAGAAATAATCAAGAAAAATAAGTGTAATTTACTTTTTTACAGCATTATGCCTAACACGGCTAAGGGTCTCTTTGGTTACGCCTAAGTAAGATGCAATAAGATGTTGCGGAAAGCGATTGACAAATTCAGGATAGGTGTCGACAAGATCGTAGTAACGTTTCTCTGCGGACTGGCTTATGTTTGAACCTATTCTTTTCTGAAGAGCTAAAGCGTGGCGATAATCCAATTCACGCAGCATTTCTGCAATGGCAGGAATGGGATTGACAAAAGAGAGGAAATCCTCCTTTGTAGCTATAAGAATATCTGTGTCTTCCCATGCATCTATATTGAACTGTGTAGGAGTCAACTTAGTGAAACTTTCGCGATCACCAACCCACCAGTTTTCAACGGATAAGGATACAATATGTTCGGCACCCTTTTCATCAACACTGTACTTACGCATAGCACCTTTTACAATAAAAGCAATGTACTTACATACTTCCCCTTCCTGTAACAAAAACTGACGTTTACGTAACTTTTTAAGGGTAAAGCACTTTTTTATTCCCTCAATATCGGCAGCTGTTAGCGGCGTTGTGGAATGATTTTTAATATGTTCTATAAGCGATTCGTGCATGAGACCTGCCGACTATGTATAGCAAATATAGTTTTTTTTCTTTAGTGTTTAAGGTGAAATTTAGTCCGTATGTTTCATGTCCGAAATCTCCGAGCTTAACTTGCTCAGCTCAATACGAGACCAATTATACGTCATGATTACTATAACAATCATTAAACTAATAAAAATGCATAACAGATAAAAGAAAACCGGTATTACAGGAAATAAAAATATAAGTAAGAGATTAATTACTCCAATAAAAACAAGAAATAGTTGAACAATTTTTTTTGATTTCTTATACTCAAGGGGGTAAATCAAAAACTGGCTAATTGCTGTTACACAACAAAGGAAAAGGCTTATACTTGTTCCAAAAATAATATGCAAAGGATTTGAAAAATAATTTCCTTTTGTCGCAATATTTTCCATAAGAGCCGGAAAAGCTGCGCCCACCATACCGAGTGAGGCTAACGTGGGAAAATATAGAAGAGACATTATATTTCCTGCCTGCATCCCTTTTTTACATTCACGGTCTGCAATGGTTGAAAAGAAAATCCACCACAATGCAAAAACGATTAGAATACCGAGGCCGAAACACAACCAAACAGACATATCCAAAATAGCTAAATGGCTTATACCATTAATAACTCCAAGGATAGCTTCCCCAAAAATAATAATGGTGAATAAACCAAGCCGCTCTGTCATGTTGGATGATAAGGTATAATCCATACTTTCTTTTTTTAATCGTCTGGCCGTTAAAGCAAAGGGAAGATAATTGATTATCAAAGTCAACCAAAAAATGATGCGCTTGTAGGGAAATGGTACCCAAAATGTAATTAAAAGCAATACAAAAGCCGAAAGAAACCAAAATGTGTAGGGTAAATTGAATTTACGATGCAGCTTATCATATATGCCTACACTCCACCAGAGATAGGTAATAAAAAGTTGCAAAAACATAATTGAAATTGTAGTACGGTTCAGAATGCTTTCGGAAGGGCTATCCAAACTTACTGCCAATGCACCTACCGCCATCATTTGCCATAGGGTCATAAACCGGGTACGAATACCAGGAGAACCATGCACATCATGGTGCATGCTGCCATTGTACCAGCCCCAAAATGTCATAGCAAAGAGATAACCATAATCCAGAAGCCCCGATGCACTTGGATGTTCGGCAAGGTAATGGGTAATCTTAGATATTACAATTACATATACCAGATCATAAAAAAGTTCAAGCCAACTAATCTTTCGTTCTGCTATATGGGTAGAGAATTTTTTTGGAGGACCCCACCAGATAGTATAATGCTGTTTCGCCATAAATATATTTATTTTGTATTATTTTTCATATCCTTAAGCCCCCATTGTTGTATCACATCAATAACAGGCATTAACGATTTGCCGTATTTTGTCATTTTGTATTCCACTCTCGGTGGTATTTCTGCATAAATTATTCGCTCAATAATTTTATCCTCTTCTAACTCCCTAAGTTGATTTACTAACATTTGTTTACTTATATCTGGCATTACTTTTTGCAGCAAACTAAAACGATTAGCATTTTTACTGATAGCATAGATTATAAGCACCTTCCATTTGCCGCCAATTCTATTTAAAAAATGAGTGACACCACAATTATGCGGGTTAAAATCTTTATTTTTTCTTTTGTTTACCATTGGTCTATAATTTTGTACTAAGAAGCATTTATTTGACTACTTGCATATTAAAAACAAAGGTAACAGCTTTACATTTTTAAAAGCAAACAAAGAAAAAATAAAGAAGTAAAATTTCAAACAAAAGATTATGACGATAGAAGAAATTAAAAAGAATATTCAGGAGAGCGAATGGATAAGCATTGCACCCGAAATACGCCCAAGTATCGCTAAAAATGCCGATGGCAGTTTAAAACCATTTTATTTAAGCAGAACATTTAAATATTTAGAAGGCGATAAGTTTGAGCTTACTATCATAAACTCGGCTGATGCTTATGGCAAAGTTCCTTTGGTAAAAATCAGTATCAAAGGGCATATGCAATGGAAAGGCAATCACCCAATAGCAGATGGTGCCCAAAAGGTAGATTTTATTGCTGATGGTGCTTATGAAGTAACCCCTTTATTGCAAGGCTTTGCAGATGTCATGAACCAATTGGCCAGCAAAGGATTTAATAAATGGGAAATAAATAATACACAAAGTATTTTAGGTAAGGCTTTTGTGCCGTTTGGACTTACTGAAGGACAAATCTTTTCTGAGTACGACTTAATTTATATGTTTAATGATATGATGTTTTGGGGTGCTAGAAATATTGATGGACGCGGTTTTGATAAAGAAGAAAATAGGCCAACAAACCTTCAAATTCCTTTAATTAGAAAAAAGTAATTCTTTTTCTTTTATATGAATCCAACTCTTGAGTTGCACCTGTAATTGCTTCCCTCACAATGTGACTTTAGCTCAATTGAACCAAAGTATAATGTATAAAAAGTTTGTCTTAGAGATTAGGTCTATTTCTTCATGACAGTCCAACTTATAGAATAACAAAACCAAGTGATTCTCTATCCCCAAAAATAATCTCATTGATTTTCTGTTAGTTAAGTATGATTTTAAATAAAATATACCAATCGGTATATTTTTATATTACCTTTATCTAAGGATTAGAGAACACCATGTCAAAAGCTGAAAAAACAAGAGAATTTATTATTGAAAAAGCAGCGCCTATATTCAATACCAAAGGATATGCGGGTGCTTCTTTAAATGATATCATTGATGCTACGGGGCTTACCAAAGGTTCTATATATGGCAATTTCGAAAATAAGGATGAAGTTGCTATTGCTGTGTACCAATACAATGTAAAAGGTTTTCAAAAGCGCATAGGAGAGTATATCAATGCTAAAAAAACCGCTACCGAAAAAATAACAGCCATTGCAGAA
>DATFTU010000420.1:0-5959 GCA_035261565.1 Bacteroidia bacterium | reverse complement strand
ACAGGTGCTTTTACTTTTGTAGTATCACCCGACAAACAACCATTATCAACCCAGGTTTTTATTTGTTCTATATCATCTGCCGATAAAATACGTTCATCCACAAAATGTGTATAAGCAGCATCTGCCGGCCAAGGTGGCATGTACCGGGTTTGTGTTACAAACTTTATTTTGTTTGCATTGCGCTTAGCATCGGCATAGGTAAGTAAGTTAAAAGGCCCGGCCTGATTTGGCCTATGGCAAGATGCACAGTTTTTAAAAAGTATTGTGGATATATTATCTGCATAAGTAATTACGCCTTGTTTTTTTACAGCATTTTCTTTTATCTCTCCATTATTACATGAAAAAGCAAGTAGAATTAGCCCTAAACTAATAACAAAAGAGATTGCCCGATTTTTTTTTAGCTGCACAAAACAAAGGTAAATATTTACCCTTGTATAAAAAGCATAAATTATGCTATATCAAATGGATGAATATAGCTTTCTACATTAAAATCTGCACAAGGAGATGTTTTTAATTTCATCATTCTTTTTAAGTCAGCAGAATTTAATCCTTTAGAATCTGAACTGCTTGCAAGAGCTTTTGAGCTAAGCAATTTTTGAAGTTTTTTACTTTCTTTTATAGAAATGTTAGTTTGATTTTTTTGCAAATACGTTCTTTCAAAGTAAGTCATGGCAACACATTTAATTTAAAGCAAAGTTATGGAGTTGGCCACGTAATTGCCGTAATTTTACATTGTGTTTATGTTACGGAATTATTAATTCTGGAGAGGTGACCTCTCTCGTTTTTTTCCAATCAAAAGGTTCTTTAATAATTAAATCAAACATTATATTGTAAGATGTGTTAAAAGTGCTTTCTCCGGGTCTGTCTCTCCAATATTGATACATTACCCCAATGTCTATATCCATTTTTTGCTCAAAAAAACTTCTTCTATAATAAAGCGAAAGGCGATTTTCGGTAAACTGGCAGGGTGACCATTTGGTGTTTTTCTGTTGAGCTATGGTAGCAGAATATTTATCTATGGCAGTTAAAACCTCATCAATAGGAATTATAAAATTTTTTTTGTTTTTTGTTAGTGGAATTTTCCATGATTGTAAATAGCGTGCTCTAAACTCAAAAGGAGTACTCCATCTGTAAATAAACGTTTGGTCATAATAAAACCTGTAATCGGTTCTTATAATATGGGTAATAGTTATGTTTTTTATAGAATGATGGTAGTACGTTTTTTGGTACGGGCGAATTTCGTTTCTATATTGTTGCGGAGAACTTCTCATGTCATACGGCGGGCTGTTGTCGTAAAAATCTCTTCTCCAATATCCAATTGAAACAGAGAAATCCCAGTGCTTATTCGCTTTATAAATAAAATCTTGTGTTAGCACATTTAAGCCTTGGCGTTTTAAAAATGTGTTATTATTTGGATCGCTATGCCTGCCATAACCAACATCAGTAACCGATAACCATCGCTCTGTAATTTTTTGGTCAATGCCCAATGCAGTCCACAAACTAGCTTTACCGCCTTGCGCTTCAGCACCTATCTGAGAAAAAATTTTACTATTAACTAATAGAAATGAAAAACAAAAAAAAGTAATTTTATTTTTACAAAAAGAATAATTCATTTAGGGCTTCAAAAATACAATCATTCTTTACTAACTATGTAATTCTTTTGTTAAAGAAACTATAGAACTTTAACCACTTCTTCAAGTGCAATGCCTCGTGAACCTTTTATTAATATAGTTTTGCTTTTAGGTGGGTTTGCCCGTAAAAACTCCTGTGCTTGTTTAGATGTAGTAAAACTTTTTTCTTTTTGGAGAGAAGAAAAAATCGGGCCAACTAATACATAATCATCCAGTTTTTTTCCGTGCAATAAATTAATAATGGCTTGATGCTCTGTTATTGATTCCTCTCCCAACTCAAGCATATCACCTAATACCAGCATTTTACCTACAGCATCCATATTATAAAAATTTTCAATAGCCGCCTGCATACTGGTTGGGTTGGCATTATAATAATCCAGTATCAAACTATTGCTTTCTGTTTTTTGTAATTGCGAGCGATTGTTAGTTGGATTATAATTTTGTATTGCCTCGTTAATTAAATCTTCTTCTATTTTAAAATAATTGCCCACACAGGCGGCACATAAAGCATTGTTATAATTATAAACGCCTACTAAGTTTGTTTTAATATACGCAGCCCCTTTAACTTCGGTAGCTTTATAGCGCGTGCGCCAGGCAAACTCAACAAACAAACTATTTTTATTACACTTACCAACTATATCGTATAACTTATTTGTTCCGTAAGTTACTTTATTATTTTCTTTGGCTAAATCAGCTAATACAATATCATCTCCATGTAAAAATACAGTACCATTTTTCTCTTTTAAGTACCTGTATAATTCACTCTTACCTTTTTTTACCCCTTCAATACCGCCAAAGCCTTCTAAGTGCGCTTTACCAATGTTAGTTATAATACCAAAATCAGGCTCGGCAATTCTACATAGCATATCAATTTCCAGCTGATGGTTTGCCCCCATTTCTACAACAGCCATTTGATGTTGAGATGTTATAGTTAGCAACGTAAGCGGTACACCTATATGATTGTTTAAATTGCCCTGCGTATATTGTGTATTATATTTTTTTGACAGAACAGCATGCACTAATTCCTTAGTAGTAGTTTTTCCGTTGCTGCCGGTAATACCAATAACAGGAATGTTTAATTGCTTGCGGTGATAGTTTGCCAGTTGTTGTAGTGTTGTTAAAACATCTTGTACTAAAATATATTTATCGCCTTTTACAGCTTTAGCATTATCAACTACAGCGTAAGCCGCACCTTGCTCTAACGCTTCTTCAGCAAATATATTTCCGTCAAACTTCTCTCCTTTTAAAGCAAAATAAATACAGCCTTTAGTTATTTTACGGGTATCAGTAGTAATGTTTTGATTGCAAGAAAGAAATTTATCGTATAACAAATTCATCGTATTTTATTTGACCCTAAAATAAAAAGCCCCGAGCTATAAACTCAGGGCTTTAAATTGTTTTATTAACAATGTTATTTACCTAATCCGGTTGGGCTGCCAACGCGGGTCATGGCACATCTAAATCCTATATAATCTTTAGCTTGTTTTTCATCTAAAAACCTGCGGCTGCCCGGGTTCATCCAATAAGCACGGTCTCTCCAGCTACCGCCTTTATAAACACGGCTCCAGTTATTTACTAACGATGTTTTTGCATACTCATACATCATTTTACCGGTTCTTTCACCAAATGCATCTTCTCCCTCCTGGTAGTATAAACTTGAGTTTACATCGCCATCTAAATAATCACGGTAATCGTTTGTTTTATAGTTTCTTCTTTCATCTAATTTATCTTCAGGTTTAGCTATGCTAACATCTCTCCACAATACACGGCCCGGTACTGAGTTTACTATACTTGTATCAACAAGCTCTGTAGTCTCTTGACTTACACCGTGTGGTGTAGGAATATTTGCTTTTCTCTTGGTATGGTCTACTTTATCAATTAATATACCATCTGTATTTGTAGCAATTGTATTATCAGTAGAATCTTTAACCTGAGTTTTAAATACGTTACCACGGAAAGGACGGAACTCGCTCGCATCAGTAGATGTCATTGGGCGGTAAATATCCATAACCCATTCAGCCACGTTGCCGGCCATGTTATATAAACCGTAATCGTTTGGCCAGTATGAGTATACAGGAGCCGTAACATCAGCGTTATCATTTAACCAACCCGCAGTACCCATAAAGTCACCCGCGCCACGCACAAAGTTAGCATGCATTTGACCAATGTATTTTTCTTCGGGATTACGAACACCATGCCCGTTCCAAGGATAGATACGGCGGTCGGTAATACGCTCACCAATTGTGTTTCCAATTAAACCATAAGCGGCATATTCCCACTCAGCTTCTGTAGGAAGACGGTAATCAGGTAAAAATATACCATCTTCCATGCGTACATCACGCTCTGGTTGTTGTTCATCAAATGAAGGTAATTTTTGTTTTAGCTGCCCTTGCCATTTGTGCGCTAAATAGGCTTGCGTGCTAAAGTAATCTTGATCTGACGGAGTTGGTACGTGGTTTAATAAACCTTCGCGAATTAATATAAACTCGTTTGTTCTATCGGTACGCCAGGTACAAAAATCGTTAGCCTGTAACCAGTTTACACCAACCACCGGGTAATTACGGTAAGCCGGGTGACGTAAATAATACTCTACATAAGGTTCGTTATATGCTAATTTATCGCGCCATACTAAGGTATCGGGCAATGCTTTTACAAATACTTCAGGGTAACTTGGGCCAAATACACGGTTAGTCCAATATAAATACTCTAAATAGTCGAAGTTAGTAATCTCAGTTTCATCCATATAAAAAGAAGAAACAGTTACACGGCGAGGAACATTATTCCAATCATATAATACGTCTTGCTCAGTACGCCCCATAGTAAAGGTACCACCTTCAATTAACACCAACCCAGGACCCGTTTCTTGCTCCTCATAAGGCACTTTCTCAAAACCTCCATTTTCAGAGGTATTGTAAGCCCATCCTGTAATAGGCGATCTTTCTTGGCTGCAAGAAAATATCATTAATCCACCAACCGAAAAAAGTGCTATGGATTTTAATAATTTGGTTGTTTTTGCCATGTTTAATTCGTGTATAGATTTCTTTTTAACGTAAAAAAGTGAACAAAGTTACAATTATTTTCATTTTTTTAGAATGACGGACAACTAATTGTACGGAATTTACGATGTTTTGGACGGCAAGCTAACTGAAATTGAGCCGAAATTTCGTGTGAACCCGCCGATACGTTGGCTAATTTTGATATAGTTACATCATAACTGTAGCCAAATTTAAATTTATCGGTTTGAAAACCTATTAAAGCAATCATAGCATCCTGGTTACGGTACCATAAACCGGCCACTATGTTTTTCTTTACAAAGTATAAACCTAAGTTAAGTTGCTGAAACTGACCTTGATATTGATATAATATATTAGGACTAATATATGTTTCTCCTCCTTTTTCTAAAGGAATGTTTGCGCCCGCATGCACTGTCAATTTCATTGGAAGCGGGCTGTTATTTACAGCTATAAAACCTTCACTTGGCTGGGTTAAATGGTTTACTGCTACACCTACAAAATAACGTTTACTGTAACCTAATATACCGGCAGATACATCAGCAGCTCGCACTGTTTGATTTGGGTAATTATTAGGGTTTTCGTTGGTATTGTAAACAAATCCACGGCGGCGGTCAATCATATCGCCAAAAGTAAGCTTAGTCCAGTCTAATGTTTTTTGATGATAAGTACCCTGCAGACCAAATTTCAACGAAAATTCTCGGTTAATGTTTAATTGATATGAGTACATAAAGCTTGCATCAGTAGTAATTAAAGTACCATTACCGGCCCTGTCTTGCATTACCAATAAACCTATACCACCCGATAAAGCATCAATATGTTGGTCGTAAGAAACACTTGTGGTTATGTATGTTTTATTAAAACCCGGCCACTCATTTCTATAGTTTACGCAAAACCTTGGGCAACGCGCCGTACCGGCAAAAGCGGGGTTTAAGTATAATGGGTTTGCATAAAACTGTGTAAACTGAGGGTCTTGTGCCTTTGCACTTTCAGTAACGAAAATGCTTAGAAACAATAAAATACATAACGTAACTTTTTTAATCATAGAATAATAATTATTCAGTTTCACCCACAAACTTAGCATTTTTATTTTTTAAAGCAAAAAAAATATATAAAAACAATATTGTTCATCTTTGTACGTTAATTTGCCGAATAAGTTTCATATTTAAAAACTGATGATTTTTAACAAAAGAGTTTGTATAGTAGTTTTGGCGCTGGTTTGTTTTTGCAAAATGGTTTCGCAATCGTTTAAATTGCAAAAAAATGAAACAGTAGAAGAAGTTGGGGTTACTAAAATTAATTGGAATACCCCTACCA
>DATFTU010000419.1:0-4891 GCA_035261565.1 Bacteroidia bacterium | reverse complement strand
TGTAACTAAATTAGATATAGTTGTTAATGTAGCCGGGTAATCTCTACAATCGCCTAATACTGCAAACGAATATGTATTTAGTGTTGGGTCGGGGGCTGTTGTAAATGTGGTTTGTGTGGTCCACGTATGCCCGTTAGAATCATATAGTTTATAGTAAATGGTTGAGCTTGGTGTTACTGTAGGAAACACATATTTAAAAAATGAAGTGCCGGATGAATAACCTGTTCTTTTTGTTCCTGCAAAGCGGCCTTTTTCATAGGCTGTTGTATAACCCCAGGCAATAGAGTCTTTTGCCCCTGTATTACTCCAGGTAATTGTTAACCCATTAAGCGGATCGCTTGTGCTTCCCCATCTTATTTGGCTAATAGTTGCTTTTATATTTAAAACCCCTGTTGTACACAGCAAAAAGGCAAGTAATTTCTTTTTCATGTTGTTTGTTTATTAAGCGCGAAATATACCGTGCAATTTTGGAGTAAATTTGTTTTTATACCCTTATGGCAATGTTAAAATATCGTAATGTTTTTAGTTGCCTTATAATAAATTACCTCTTGTTTCAACTACGCAACATTTACACTTTATTAACTATGCTTATAAAACAAAGAGAGCCGGATTTTTCCGGCTCTCTTTGTTTATATTCTTATAGAAGCTTATCTATTTTCCTCCGGATAGGCTTTTAAAGAAAGCGTTTGCTTTTTCATTGTTCGGATCAAGTTCTTTTACGGTTGTCCAGTATGGTTTTGCTTTTTCGTTATCTTTTAGTTTTACATAATAATACCCCAAATAACTACAGGCATCAATAACATTGGCTTTATTAGCAGTGCGATCTTCGGGTTTCACCAATTCAAGTGCTTTTTCATAATCAGGCTTTGCCAGCCATTTTTCGTTTTTGGGGTCCATTTGTACATGTACTTTTGCTTTCCAAAAATAACCTAACGGGTATGTTGGGTTTGCTTGTATTAGTTTAGAAAAAGCAGTATCTGCTTTTACAAAATCTTTAGGGCCGTAATAATAAGCTCGGCCAAGGTCGTAATAGTTTTGTCCGGTTAGGCTTTTACCGCAAGTCGGCATTTTTTCATACGCAACAATAGCCTTATCATATTTTTTTGCTTTCATCCATATTTTACCCATTTCACCATAAAGCTCACAATTTTTTGCCGGGTCTAAATCGATGGCTTTTTGCAACTCAACAACCCCTAAAGAATCTTTTCCAATTTTAGACAACAAAGACCCAATATGGCTATAATCATCTGCTATGTATTTGAAATTTTTATCGGATGTTTTTTGGAAAAACTTACTAAGGGCTTTGTACCCTTTAGTATAAGCGGCGGTATCTGTTTTGTTACCCATTTCATAATACGAATAACCAAGCAAGCGATATAAATAAACATCGCTGGTATCTTTCTTCTGTATTTCCTCTATTTGCTTTATGGCATCGGGATATTGTTTGCTTTCAAAAAGAAAAGAAGCATAACGCCCCTGTGCATAAGCGTTGTTTGCGTTTAGTTCTAAGTATTTTTTAATTGACTCTAACGCATTATTATCCTGGTTTGCGCGGTGATATAGTTCTGCAATTTCAATATAGGCAGGCGCAAATGTCGGGTCTATTTTTATAGCTTCTTTATATTTGTCTAAAGCAAGTTGATAGTTGCGTGCGCGGTAAAATAATTTACCTTGGCGCAAAACCGACTTGGGTGATTTTGGGTTTAATTTTTGCGCTTCATCATACTCCTTAATTGCAGGACCTCCTTCGGTAGGGTGTAAATCTAACAAAGCATCGCCTTTTATCAGGTGGGCTTCAGCGTTTTTAGAGTCATATTTTAAAGCCTCATCTAAAATAGTAAGCGCCTGGGTTGAGTTTTTTGATGCCTCAGGAGCGTTAATATATGCATCAGCAAGCTCTATAAGTACATTCGCGTTTTTTCCGGCCAATGTTTTTGCCTTAAAAAAACTTGCGTTTGCATCGGCTGTTTTGCCTTGTTGTGCCTGTACTTTACCAATACCAACAAAATTTAACCCGTTAGTTGGTTGTACCTCACTCCCTTTTTTATACATTATAAGGGCTGAATCTATTTTGTCGTTTTTATAAAAATTTTCGCCGTAGTAAAAGTAGTTATCACCTTTAGTTGGTTCTTTAGTTATCAGCTGCTTGAATTCTGATGCGGCCAGATTGAATTGCTCATTTTCGGTTTTTATAATGGCGTTTTGCAAACTTTGTGCATTTGCTGCTTGTAAAACACATACTGAACTAATAATTGTAAAGAAAAACTTATTCATGCTTATTTTTTTAAAGAGGTACAAAAATACTATTTACGAATACTGTGCCAAATTTTTATTTAACGGTTTTCATTTGTTTAACAAACCGGGTTATTTTAACCCCTCTAATTCTTTCCACACAAAGTCGGCAACCGAAGATATATAACTGTCTGAGAAATCGAACTTTATTCCGGCCGCTTTATACACGTCAGGAATAGAAACGGTATACCCTAATGACAGCGCCGCTTTATATTGCTGAATAGCTTGCGGCGCGTTTTGCATAAAGTTTTTCCAAACCGCCAAGGCGCCCAATTGTGCAAAGCCATATTCAATATAATAAAATGGCACCTCAAAAATATGCAGCTGCGAGTGCCACATACGTTTTACGTTATCTTCCAGCCCACTGTAATCAATCACCCCGCTTTCAAACTCATTATAGGTGTTAACCCAAAGTTTATAGCGCTCTTCTGTACTTTGTTCTGGGTTTTCGTATAGTTTTTGCTGATAAGCGTCCACACAGGCAATCCAGCAAAGCGTTTTGATAATTTTTTCGAGTTGTTCTTTTTTAGCACGGTTTAAAGCCTGTGTATCTTTATAAAAAACATCCCAACGTTTCATGGAGATTAGCTCCATGCTCATAGACGCTAACTCTGCCACTTCTGATGGAACTGATTTAAATTCATTTATTTTATAATCTTTGGTTAAAAACGCATGTACCGCATGCCCCCCCTCGTGTACCATAGTTACTACATCACGCTGTAAACCAACGGCATTCATAAAAATAAACGGCACACCACTTTCGTATAAAGGATAGTTATATCCGCCCGGTGCCTTGCCTTTGCGAGAAGCCAAATCCAGGTGCTTCATTTCCTGCATGGTGGTTAAACACTCACCAAAATATTTATCGGTAACTGTAAAACATTCTATGGATTTTTTTAGCAATTCATCGGCTGTTTCAAAAGGGTGCAAAGGTTTATTATTCCCTGTGTCAACCTCGCTGTCCCAAGGGCGGTATGAGCTCACGTTTAATTCTTTCTTGCGTTGCTCATCAATGGCCTTGCTTAACGGAACAAAATATTTTTTTATGCTTGTATGAAAACTCTTGCAGTCATCCATGTTATAATCAAAACGGCCGAGTTCTTTAAATTTATAGTCTCTAAAGTTTCTAAACCCGGCGTTTAGGGCAACCTGGTTGCGTAAAACCAGCAATTCTTCAAATAATTTGTTTAACGCGTTTTCATCTTGTTTTTTGCGGGCTTGTATCAGGGTATAAACATCTTCACGGGTTTTTCTGTCGGTATTTTTTAAATATAAGGCCGCCTGTTGCAAGGTTAGCTCTTTACCATCATAATGAATGGTTTGTTTACCGGTAATGGATGCGTACTGTTGCGACTTAGTTGCAATTTGACTTTGAAGCTCAACATTCTCCTCACGAAATAACTCGATACTGTTTTTTACCGAGCGCAAATAGGTAAAATATTTTTTCTGGTCTAATTCGTTTAAAAAAGGTGAGGAAATTAATTTTTTATTCAGCTTATCGGCTAAAGGCGCAATTTTCGGGTCTATTTCGGTCACAAAAAACTCATAGCTTTTATTGAGCTCTTTGTTTTCGGTATCGCAACTTTGTTTTATATAGCGCCAGGCAAAATTTTCACTCACAGCGGCCTCAAGTTCATTTACATCTAACATCCATTTTTCTAATTCTGCCGAAGAAGAAATTTTTCTGTTTAACAATTCATTATATATCGATTCTAAATCATTCCAGGTTTTAATATCAAAATCGGCCGGAAGGTATTTTCGGTTTGTTTTTTGGGTTGCGTTCATAGGCGTAAAAATACGGTTTAAAATATTTTTATGGAATTTATTTTCCTGCTGCATCTAAATAGAAAAAATAAACACCATGAACATTCAAATTAACGACCCGTGCCACGAAAACTGGCAGGATATGACCCCTAACCAACAAGGCGCATTTTGCAAAGTTTGCCAAAAGGATGTGGTAGATTTTAGTAAAAAAAGTATTACTGAAATAAAATCGTTTTTTGCCGAAAAAGCCGAAGGCAAAATATGCGGCCGTTTCGAAAAAAAACAATTGGTTTATTTATCGTTTGATGATTTCTTTAGTTCATTTAAATACTGGGCATTATCAAAAAAAATTGCCGTTATTTTCTTTTTTACGTTTGGATTTTTCTCATTAACTGCCAATGCGCAAAACAAAACACACTTAACCGGTAAAGTTGTCGCACCACAAACGCACATAAAAGGCGAAACAGTTGCCACACCAACCAGCACACCTGTAATGGGGCAGCCTGTTATACAAGGTGATGTGGCTTATCCTCAAAAAGATACTACAAAAAAGCAACCCAATTCATCGTCGGTTAAAGGGAATATAAAGTGCACAAACCCTCCGCCTAAAAAAACGCAAAAAGCTAACCCGGCTGTTATGGGCATGATTGCAGCGCCCAAACCGGTTGAAAAAGAAAAAAGAAAGAATAATTCATACCTATAAAAACACCGCAGTAACCCAAATAAGCAAGTTAAATTTTGACCTGTTTTAAGCTAATTTTCTTATTTTTGGAGAAATAACTTTTTCTAAAAATAAAACGATGAGAGTACAAACATTAGGGCAGTTTATTATTGA
>DATFTU010000418.1:0-5904 GCA_035261565.1 Bacteroidia bacterium | reverse complement strand
GTTTTGGTTATCGGTTATCAGCGTATCCATAACCTCTTTTATCTGAAACTTAAATTTAACCGTATCTCCCTGAGGCTCTCTGTATGCAATAGAATCCACATCATATATCACGTATGATTTAATGGTGCCCGGATAGTAATCGTACCCTAAATCAGGAGGAGGAATTGCTTTATCTTTTTTGCACGAAAAAAACAAAGCCAATACAATAAAAAAACAGAAGTAAGGAAATTTCATTCAGGTAAAAATAATTAAAAAAACTTTAACCTAAAACTTATTTAACTTTAGCCCGTTAAATAATGAAAATTAAAAAAAACATAGTTATTTTTATCGATTGGTACTTACCAGCCTACAAAGCTGGAGGACCTGTAAAATCAGCCGCTGCGTTGGTCTATTATTTAAAAAATGAGTTTAATTTTTACATTATAACCGGTAATAAAGACCTTTTTGCTTCAGAGCCTTATAAAGGCATTAAAAGTAATGAATGGAATACTTTGCCAAATGGCGAGCAAGTTTTTTATTTTTCGGACGATTTTATTTCGTTTAAAACCTTACAAACAGTTATACAAAAAGTTGAATATGATTGCGTTTACCTGAACAGCTTTTTTTCTAAACGGTTTACTATTTACCCTTTATTGTTAAAAAAATTAGGTATCATAAAAAAGCCCATGCTAATTGCGCCACGCGGCATGTTAAGCAGTGGGGCCTTAAACTTAAAAGCTAAGAAGAAAAACGCCTTTATTGGGCTGGCAAAACTATCGTTACTTTATAAAGGAGTTATTTGGCACGCTACATCAGCGCAGGAGGAAACAGATATAAAAAATATTTTCGGCACAAAAGCACCCGTACATAAAATTTCAAACCTAACGCTCCCACCTACTAAAAGCCGTGCAGATTATACTAAAGCAACAGGCGAATTAAAAATTTGTTGTGTAGCACGCATATCAAAAGTAAAAAACATACTGTTTGCTTTGCAGGTTTTGCAAACCATACAAACCGGAACTATTGCATTTGATTTATACGGCCCGGCTGAAGAAGAAGATTATTATGCATTATGTACTCAGTTTGCTGCACAATTACCGGCTAACATTACCATAAATTTTAAAGGCGATTTACAAGGCAACCAGGTTGAGCAAACATTAAAAAATTATCATCTGTTTTTTTTGCCAACCCTAAACGAAAACTTTGGGCATGCTATTGTTGAAGCCATGCTTAATGGTTGTATTCCATTAATTAGCAATACAACCCCTTGGCGCAACTTACAGGCACAAAATATAGGTTGGGATATTGCTTTAAACGAAACAGAAAAATTTATCAAAGCCATCAACGAGGTTTTACACTTATCGCAATCAGAATTTGAACAAAAATCGAAAGCGGTGCAACAATATGCTCTTACGCATTGTATAGATGTAAAAGCTGTAGAAGGATACAAAATACTTTTTAACTCGCTTTTAATCAGCAAATAAAGGTTAAAAACCGCTTTGGCCTTTCTTTTTTTCTTTTAAAACCTTACCTTTATATGCTATGATTTTTATACAATTTAATACCCGCCCATCAGCTATGGCCATGTGGAATTAAATTCAGTTTTCTTTTTACATATTTATTATTCAGTTCATTTAAAAATTATTAAAACAAAAATTAAAATGGAAACAAAAGATATAGCTCCAACATTAGAAAAAATATATAAAGATGCCGGAGATTTTTTACCCCTTAACGGAACCGATTACGTTGAGTTTTATGTAGGTAATGCCAAACAAGCGGCGCATTATTATAAAACAGCATTTGGTTTTCAAAACCTGGCCTACAGCGGTTTAGAAACCGGAAATAAAGAAACAGCGTCGTACGTTTTGCAACAAGGTAAAATTCGTTTGGTACTTACATCGCCATTAAACTCAAAGCATTCTATTAACCAACATATTGCCAAACATGGTGATGGTGTAAAAGTTATTGCACTTTGGGTGGATGATGCTACATCTGCCTTTAACGAAACTGTGAAACGCGGTGCCAAACCTTTTATGCAGCCCACTAAAGAAGAAGATGAAAACGGGCACGTAATACGCAGTGGTATTTATACCTATGGCGAAACCGTACATATGTTTGTAGAACGCAAAAACTATAACGGCGCTTTTTTACCTGGGTACAAAGAATTTAAAAATGACTATAGCCCAAAAGAAGCCGGTTTAAAATATATTGACCACATGGTGGGCAATGTTGACTGGAACCAAATGAACGTGTGGGTTGACTGGTACCAAAAAACAATGGGCTTTATTAACTTGCTTACGTTTGATGACAAACAAATTCATACTGAATACAGTGCATTGATGAGTAAAGTTATGGCTAACGGCAACGGCAGAATTAAATTCCCTATTAACGAACCAGCTGAAGGAAAAAAGAAATCACAAATTGAAGAGTATATACAGTTTTACGAAGGTGCAGGCTGCCAGCATATTGCTGTGGCAACCGAGGATATTTTACATACGGTACGCGATTTAAAATCGCGTGGGGTTGAGTTTTTATCGGCTCCTCCAAAAACATATTACGATGATGTTAAAGTGCGTATACCTAATGTAAAAGAGGATATTGACTTATTGGCATCAGAAGGTATTTTAATTGATTGCGATGAGGATGGATATTTGTTACAAATATTTACAAAACCCGTTGAAGATCGCCCAACTTTATTCTTTGAAATTATTGAACGCCACGGTGCCAAAGGTTTTGGTGCGGGTAACTTTAAATCGTTATTTGAATCGATTGAAAGAGAACAAGCCCTACGCGGAACTTTAGATAAGTAATTTTTTAATCTTTTCTATTAAAAATCCCCTTTGTATCTCCATAAAGGGGATTTTTTTTATTTTAATTCTGAATCTTTTTCTATTTTCTCTTGCTGAACTTGAAATTCTTCCACAAGTCCTTCTTGGAAGATTAATAGAAGTTCCCGAAAAGTCTTATTCATCATTGAATCTTCCATATCTAAAAACGTGTTACTCATTTCCGCTAAGGAGTGTGCTGTATATTGCACAGGGTCTAAAAAACCATAATCACTTGGACCAGTCAAAAAATAATTCTGTTCATTATCCTTTAACCCTAACTTACTTCTTATACCTGAAACACCCGGATGAATATTTTCACTTGCCCAAGTATAAACTACACGTAAATAATCTTTACTGACTGCTTTTTCAATATCTGTAAAATTTCTCCATTTTGGTAAAGCCTTTATAGTCCAACCATTTTTTCCTGAAAAGTCTTTCCCATATTTTTTAATCATTAATTCACGTCGCAATTCGATATCCTTCCATTCTTCATCACTTAATGGGTGAAGATTAAGTTCTTCATAATTTTCCCTATATTCTTTTGCCTTTTTCCAATCTTCAATTACTTCATAATCATTAAACATTTGGACGGTTTCGTAATCATTATCATATAAGAATAAAAAAATAACGCATAATTCGTGCAATGAGCGCCACCGTGCATGAGCACCATCAGCATAGCCATTAGCTACTAACGTTTTAATTTCATTCGCTATTTGACATGCTCTAACATGAATTGATACTAAAGTATCAAGTTTCAAATGGGCTTCCCTTGTATCAAATGCTTTATAATTACTTTCATATGTAATTGAACTTATTTTTGAGTTCAATTCAATAAACGCTTCAAAAATTTTAATCCCAGCACCATAATTATTTTTTATGTTTTTGCTAATTTTTCTTTCTCGCTTTTTTAAATCCGTTTTATTACTAATACAATAATCCCAAATTTCTTCGATTATTCCCGCTGTAATTCCTTCTATTGCTTTAGGCAATTTTTCATTCATCGAGACCCGAAATTCCTCATCAGAGCCATTAAATTCAGCCCTATGCTTTTTTAACTGCTTTTGGATAGTCTTTTCAATGAAAAATCGTTCGCCAAACATTTAGAGTTTTATTTAATCGTTTGCATTTCATACAGCTTTAAATAAGTACCGGCTTGTGCAAGCAATTCTTTATGTGTACCACGTTCAATAATTTTTCCTTTTTCAAGTACTATAATTTCATCGGCATGTACAATAGTTGATAGCCTGTGTGCAATAACAACTGTGGTACGGTTTTGCATAAGCTTTTGTAAAGCATCTTGCACCATGCGTTCGTTCTCACTATCAAGTGCCGAGGTGGCTTCATCTAAAATTAAAATCGGCGGGTTTTTTAGTACTGCGCGGGCAATGCTAATACGCTGTCTTTGTCCACCGCTTAGTTTGGTTCCTCTATCGCCTACATTAGTTTGGTAACCTTCTGGCATTTGTGTAATAAAATCATGTGCATTAGCAATACAAGCAGCCTCTATAACTTGTTGTTCAGTTATATTTTCCAAGCCAAAAGCAATGTTATTAAATACCGTATCATTAAATAAAATAGGCTCTTGAGATACCATGCCCAGCATATTGCGCACACTTTTTAATGATGCCGTTTTAATATTTACATCGTCAAACAAAATTTCGCCTTCATCGCAATCATAAAAACGGGCAATCATATCGGTTAAAGTTGTTTTGCCTGAGCCTGATTGCCCCACTAAGGCAATAGTCTTTCCTTTAGGTATAATTAAATTAACGTGTTGCAACACATGTCCAGAGTCACCCCTATTATAAGCAAACGAAACGTTTTTAAATTCAATTTTTTGACTAAATGATTTTATTTCGGTTGGGTTATTAATTTCAGTAATTGAGTTTTCGGCATGTAAAATTTTATTAATACGTTCTTCAGATGCAACACCCTTTTGTATGCTATTATACGCTTGTGTAATTTGCTTTACCGGTGGTATTATTTGCGAGGCCACAATTATATAAGTGATGAACGAAGAAGCAGATAAACTACCATCAGCACCCATAACCATTTTACCGCCAATAAACATGATAAGCATTAATATGGCGGTAACAATTACTTCGGTTAAAGGTGATGTTAAATCAGTTTTACGGTAAATGCGTACCGATATTTTAGTATAATCTTCGTTTATACTTTTAAACTTATCTGATACAAAACGTTCGCCCGTAAAAGCTTTAATAATTTTCAATCCGCTAAGCGTTTCTTCCATAGCAGTAAATAAGTGTCCTAATACATGCTTGCTTTTAGATGCATTTCGTTTTAAACTTCTGCCAATTAACGCTACTAATAAACCAGCTGCAGGCAATAATAAAAATACATACAGGGTTAAGTAAGGGCTTATCATAATAAGTGTAACTAATGATATAACAATAAGCAAAGGCTCACGAAAAACTAACTCTAACGACTGCATAATACTCCACTCAATTTCGCTAACATCAGATGTGATACGAGACATAATGTCCCCCTTCTTCTCATTACTAAAATAGGATAATTGAAGGTGAAGTACTTTATCCATTAACCTGTTACGCAAATCGCGTACCACACCATTACGTATGGGTGCAAGCGCATACATGGCCATGTATCTGAAAAAGTTTTTGAAAAACGTAAGCAATACAATGATAATGCAAATAAAAAGCAAAGCGCTTAACTTACCCTGACTGGAAATTAAACCTGATAAGTGATACGTAAATGCATTGTTTAAATACGCACCGTTCGGTTGAAAAGCAGGCTGTCCTTTTTGAAGGACTTCTTTATAGAAAGCCTCATCATGTAAAAACAATAAATCTAAAAATGGTTTTACCAACACTAATGAGAACAAGGAGAATATAGAGAACAGTACATTGCAGATAATATTCGTCCACGCATGATTCCAATATCCCTTTATATATTTAAAAACTGAAAATAATTTCATGTTTGTTTTTTTAATTCAATTAATAATCTCTGTAAAAATTATACATAGATGTTTTTATACCTGCATACACATATGGTGTTGAGTTTGAGTAACCAATAGCATGTGTGTAACGCTCAATCACTCCTGCTTCTAAACGCAAATTTA
>DATFTU010000417.1:0-2425 GCA_035261565.1 Bacteroidia bacterium | reverse complement strand
AGTCGGTTAACTGGTGTACTTCTGTTTCGCTCTGCCCAACTCCAACAGTTTCAATTAATATATAATCAAAGCCCGCTGCTTCGCATAATAAAATAGTTTCTCGTGTTTTTCGGGCCACGCCGCCTAAACTGCCACTGGATGGTGACGGGCGAATAAATACATCAGCATCCGTCGATAGTTTTTCCATACGGGTTTTATCACCTAAAATACTTCCTTTGCTTAGTGTACTGCTTGGGTCAACTGCTAAAACAGCCACTTTATGTTTTTTATGAACTAATATTTGACCAAAAACTTCTATAAAAGTACTTTTGCCCACACCGGGCACACCTGTAATGCCAACCCGTACAGATTTACCTGTATGGGGTAAAATTTTTTCAATAATTTTTTTAGCAATTTCCTGATGCTCTGCTTTACTCGATTCTACAAGTGTTATAGCTCGCGCTAAAACAGAAATGTCTTTTTTCAGAATACCTTCTACATACTCGTTTATAGTTAGAAGGTTTTTCATTTTATACTAACGAAATATCAAACTGAACAAGGTCTACAAACTCTTGCACGCGGTCTTCCACATTTTCATGCGTTAAGCCAATTAATCTTTCAGTACCAAATTTTTCTACTGTAAAGCTTGCCATCGCCGAACCATAAATAATGGCACGTTTCATGTTTTCAAACGATATATCTTTTGTTTTAGCCAAGTAGCCAATAAAGCCACCTGCAAAGCTATCGCCTGCACCGGTTGGGTCAAATACTTCCTCCAAAGGCAGGGCAGGAGCAAAGAAAACTTCTTCTTTATTAAATAATAAAGCACCGTGCTCTCCTTTTTTTATAATTAAAGTTTTAGGCCCCATTTTAATAATTTTTTGAGCCGCTTTTACTAACGAGTATTCGCCTGAAAGTTGGCGTGCTTCACTATCATTAATAGTTAATACATCCACTTTTTCAATTACTTTTTTCAGATCGTCCATCGCAATATCCATCCAAAAATTCATAGTGTCTAACACAATTAATTTTGGGCGGGTTTTAAGTTGTGCCAATACTTTCAGTTGTAGGGATGGCATTAAATTGCCAAGCATTAAAAACTCACAGTTTTGGTACGATGCAGGAACAATAGGGTCAAAATCAGCTAATACATTTAATTGTGTATCTAATGTATCGCGGTTATTTAAATCGTTATGATACTTGCCCGCCCAAAAAAAAGATTTTTCACCTTTTTTTATTTGAAGCCCTTCTAAATTAACACCTTGTTTTTTTAAGATAGAAAGAAAATCCTGCGAAAAATCTTCTCCAACAACCGAAACAATATTAATTTCATTAATAAAGTATGACGCTGCAAGACTTATATACGAAGCTGCTCCGCCAACAATTTTGTCTGTTTTACCAAAGGGTGTTTCAATTGCATCAAATGCCACGGTACCAATAACTAATAAACTCATAAAAAATATTTTTCGCAAATATATTGCTTATTTACAAAATTGATAGTAATATTGCAGCCCATTTAAAAAGAAATGGTAAAATCCCTGGTAGCTCAGTTGGTTAGAGCACATGACTGTTAATCATGGGGTCACTGGTTCAAGTCCAGTCCGGGGAGCAAAATGAAAGAGGCAATAAAAAGCCTCTTTGTTTTTTGAAATAGATGCGGATGTGGCGTAATGGCAGCCGCGCCAGACTTAGGATCTGGTGCCGAGAGGCGTGGGGGTTCGAGTCCCTTCATCCGCACATAACCCGTAAAGCCCTGTAAATCAGGGCTTTATTTTTGTGAAAAAGCTGATAAATATATTTTCACGACTTTTTTCATTTTTGCCTCCAATGCTTCATTCCTTGCCACTTACTTTTTGAAACAAGTTCTTTTGGAAATCCTTTAAGATAAATTTCTGTTGTTTCAAACTTTGAATGGCCAAGAACGCCCATTAATTCAAACCTTTTATCCTCATTGTTTTCGTTTTCCAGTGGCTCCATCATAAAATTGAGGGCAAATGTGTGCCGGTAGGAGTAAAGTGTGTAAAATGGAGTTAAATCATCGCATTTAAGCCTAATTTCTTTGAACTTACGTGAAAAGTAGTTTCGACCTGTGGGAATTTCGCCAATTGTACCATTATTACTAAAAACAAAGAAATTTGGCGGAAAATTTTGAATACCCATTTCGTTTAGCAAGTTTTTAAAGTATTCTCCAACCCTAATTGAGCGTGGTTGACCATTCTTTGTTATTTCGCTTGGTAAATTTAATGCAGACCTAAATCCATTCAAATGTTTAATTTGTAGTCGTTTAGCTTCCACCGGACGAATTCCAGTAAGGTATAAGAAATTGACAAAGTGCAATAATTGAGTTTCTCCATTTTCTATCATTTTATCCTCCAGAAGGGCAAGTTGCTCTAAAGTTAAAGTTACGTGTCTTTTTGGCTTTGATTTTGTAATATTTTGTTTTTCG
>DATFTU010000416.1:0-7731 GCA_035261565.1 Bacteroidia bacterium | reverse complement strand
CAGCGCATTAAGAGGCTTTTGGATTCAGCATTGTCCTGCCAAGCGTTTAGGTTTAGTAGAAGAAGTGGCTGAGGTAATTTTATTTATCGGCTCGGATGCGGCAAGTTATGTAAACGGACAAACCATTGAAGTTAACGGTGGTTTAGATTGGGCTGATTAATTTTTAGCCTCTAAGAAAAAATCTACATGAAAAAATACGGAATAGAAAAAATAAGTGTTTATCCTACAGCATTGCAATTAGATTTAGTAACGCTTGCAAAAGAACGTGGCTATGATGTAGAACACATGCGTAAAGAACTGATGGTTGAAAAACGTGGCGTTAACCCGCCATGGGAAGACTCGGTTACTATGGCTGTTAACGCAGCTAAACCTATGCTTACGCAAGAAGATATTGATTCTATCGGATTACTTATTGTAGCTTCAGAAACCGGATTAGATGGAGAAAAAGCATTAAGCTCGTGGGTGTTAGAGCATTTGGGTTTACCAAGCACTTGCCGTCATTTTGAAGTGAAGATTGCCTGTTACTCAGGTACCGCAGCATTTAAAATGGCTATAGGCTGGTTATCATCGGGCTTGGCCCGTAAAGGACAAAAAGCCTTGGTTATTACAACCGATGAAAGTTTAAACTCCATACACAAACCCTGGGAGTATGTTTGCGGTGGTGGTGCAGCAGCCATATTAGTATCTGACAAGCCTGAGTTTTTAGAATTAGAAGTTGAAAAATTTGGTGTATATGCACATGAAGTGGCTGATGTTATTCGTCCGTTGCCTTGGCTGGAAACCGGAAACAGCGAGCATAGTTTATTCTCATACATGGAAGCCTTAGCTGCCACCTGGGAAGATTACGAAGCAAATGTAGAAGGTGCAGAGTTTAATACATACTTTAAAAACAATGTATATCACGTTCCGTTTAGCGGTATAAGTTTTAGGGCGCATAAGCAATTAATGCGCATGGGCTCTGATGCTACCATGGAAGAAGTTACCGAAAGCTTTAAAACAAAAGTTTTGCCATCTATTAGTTATTCAAAAGATATTGGTGGTACGTACGGCGGCAGTGTGTTTATAGCATTACTGGCTACTATAGACCATGTTGATATAAAACCGGGCGAGCGTATTGGTGTATTTTCATACGGTTCAGGCTCATGCGCTGAATATTATAGTGTATTAGTTACCGAAAAATCAAAAGAAGTGGCTAAAAAAGCAGGCTTAAAAGCTTTGATTGAAAACCGCTACAAAGTAACCGTTGCCCAATATGAGGCTATGGAAAATGACAGAGAAAAACGCATTAAAGAAGGTGATTTTACACCAAACTTTGATATGGTGCCGGGCTTATACGATGCTGCATTTAAAGGCAAAGGTTTATTAGTTTACACAGGCTCTAAAGGTTACTATCGTAACTATAAGTTTAGTTAGTAAGCAATCCTAAAAATATTTCCTTAAAAAATTAGAAGAGAGGTTTTATCTCTTAAACAACCAGGCCGAATTGTATTGCTCTTTTATTTGCAATAGTTTTTTGCGTGCAGATGCTTCATCAGCATATCCGGCAACACTTACTACAAAAAGGTTTTTAGCGTTTTGTCCGGCAATAACGGCTTCTAAATTTTGTTTCTCTAACTGGTTAATTAGTTTGTAAGCATTTTGCTTTACGGCAAAACAACCTACTACAATTTGGTAAGGTTGTTTGTACCACTCTTTAATAACTTCGGTTTGTTTTACCACATTGGTTTTATCGAGGCTAACCGTATCGGGTATTACAACAGGTTGTTTTACCTGGGCAATTTCTTTTTTCGTTTCGGCAACAACAGGTTGTTTTGTTGTGTTGCTTATTTTAGTTTCAGTAAGTGTTTTACTATTTCCTTTAAATGGGCTTAGCGTAGCCATTACGCTGTTAAGCGGATTTTCTTTAGTAACTAAAAACAATAAAGAAATAATACAGAACATCATAACCGCTGCAATGGCAATTCGGCGTATAGGTTTTTTAACCGGCGCTTTGGTTACAGGTGTTGTGCGGTATTGTAAGTTAGGCTTAACAGGCTCAACCGCTTTTACTTCTTTCACCAATTTAATAGCGCTAACGGCAGGTAAGCCAAAAGCGGTAGTGTTGTGGTTTACTCGAGCATCTTGCTCAAAAAGAATGGTGTTTTCAACACTTTTATATAAAACGCCAAGTCCGCTTAATTCAAAACGTTTTTGGGTTTCCAGTTGTTGCTTGCAATGAGTTACAAAATTTTCGATAATGGCAGTTGCCTGCTGGTAGCTCGCATTTTCTTTCTGCATAATATGACCTGCCAGCAAACCATCATTATTAGCTAAATTTTTATTGAAAACAATAGATTTTGAAGGAGGCAATAACATATTGCCTGTTTTGGCAAAATGAGCCGAAGCGGCACGCGCTACAAATCCGCCAAAGGAGGGAATGATAACACAATCGTGCTCAAACAAAAGTTCGCTTATGTATAGCTCTACATTTTTCACCAGCACGAAAATACAATTTTTCGGCTAACATATTAGCTAAATAAGGGCTAAATAGTTAGTTGTTTATACATGAGGCACTTACCTTAGTTGGCGCTAATTATTACCTTAAAAATGTATATTTGCCTTTTTACTTATGCAGCATAAAAAACTTATTTTAATTACCAATGATGATGGCATTACCGCGCCGGGCATTTTATTTTTAAGCAGCATTGCCAAGCAGTTTGGCGAAGTGTGTGTGGTGGCTCCCGACAAACCCCAATCGGGTATGGGGCATGCCATAACTATTAACTCAACCTTGCGCCTGCATAAAACCAAACACCATCAGGTTGATTTTGAAATGGCCTGCAGTGGCACGCCGGTTGATTGTGTAAAAATTGCCATCAATAAAATACTGCCCCGCAAACCCGATTTAATTTTATCGGGCATTAACCATGGCTCTAACTTATCGGTTAATGTAATTTATTCGGGTACTATGAGTGCCGCTATTGAAGGGGCTATGGAGGGTATTCCATCTATCGGGTTTTCGTTATGCAATTATTCTATTGAAGCGGATTTTTTGCAAGGAGAAAAATTTGTGAAAGAAATTATTGAAAAAATGCTGATGCAAAAACATGATGAAACTATTTGTTTGAACGTGAATATTCCGAATTTAAAAGCAGACGAAATTCGTGGCATAAAAGTTTGCCGGGCCGCCAAAAGTAATTGGGTTGAAGAGTTTGATGAACGTAAAGACCCTTACGGAACTCCGTACTACTGGCTTACCGGTAATTTAGTAAATTTTGAAAAAAACCATCCGGATACAGATTTACATTTAAACGAACAAGGTTATGTAACCGTTGTGCCTGTTGGTTTTGATATGACGCAGCACAAACATATTCCGGTTTTATCAAACATATTTTAATGTACAAAACAAGATTTAATAATTTTATTACAGGCATTATAGCAGGTTTGCTGTTGCCCATGCTTTCGTTGTGTTGTTACTGGCTGTGGAGTTTTAAATTTATGAATTTTATACCCCAGTTTTTTAAATTTTTGTTATTGGGGCGTGTGCTATCGGCAGTTTTAAGTCTTTGTTTAATTCCTAATTTGGGTATGTTTTTTTTGTTCATCAATAAAGAATATTACAAAACAACACGAGGCATTTTATTATCAATGCTTTTATACGGTTTTATAATTGTAGCCTTAAAAACCTGGGTAGAATATAGTTGGAGCGATTAAACAATAACAACCTTACATGAACTACTACGTTATAGCAGGCGAGCCATCGGGCGATTTACATGGTTCAAACTTATTAAAAGCTATAAAGCAGGTTGATGAAAAAGCGCATTTCCGTTGCTGGGGCGGCGATTTAATGCAAGCACAAGGCGGAGAAATTATTGTGCACTACAAAAAAATAGCCTTTATGGGTTTTGTAGAGGTTATTTTAAACCTGCGCACCATACTTAAAAACATTGCTTTTTGTAAAGAAGATATTTTAAAACATAAACCCGATGCACTTATTTTAATTGATTACCCGGGTTTTAATTTACGCATTGCCAAATGGGCCAAGGAGCAAGGCATACGGGTTTTTTATTACATATCGCCCACTATTTGGGCCTGGAAAGAAAACAGAATAAATACCGTGCGCGATTGTGTAGAGCGCATGTATGTAATATTGCCCTTTGAAAAAAAATTTTACGGCGACAGGGGAGTGGAGGTTGAATATTACGGGCACCCCTTGGTTGATGTGTTAAAAAAAGAACAGGAAAAAGTTATACCCCGCCGGGAGTTTTTAGCAAAATATAAGCTGAACGAAAAACCTATTATTGCTTTATTGCCCGGCAGCAGGTTTCAGGAAATTAAGCGCATTTTGCCTGTTATGATGCAGGTTATACAATATTTTCCTGATTATCAATTTGTGGTGGCCGCAACAAATTCTTTACCTGCCACGTTTTATCAGGAAACCACAAAAGGCTATCCGGTAACTGTTATTACTAATGATACCTATAGTATTATGCAGCATGCGCATGTCGGCTTAATAAAATCGGGCACCTCATCTATTGAAGCGGCCCTGTTTAATTTACCGCACATAGTTTGTTACCTGGGCAATGGCACCTCTTTTTACATTGCTAAAAAACTGGTTAAGGTTGAATATGTGTCTTTAGTCAACTTAATTTTAGGGCGTTTGGTGGTTACCGAGCTGCTTCAGCAAGACTTTACTATACCCAAAATTGTAGAAGAACTGAAGATTTTACTGACCGACAAAAAAAGATATGAAATACTGAATGATTATAAACTTTTACTAAGTATGTTGCAAGAAGAAAATATTTCGCTTAAGATTGCAAATAGTATTTATAAACGTTTAACCACAAATGCGCCACGCAACTAAACTGTTTTTTTTAGTGCTTGCCTTAACGGCGCTGGCAGGCATTTCAGGAGTTACTCCATTTTCAAAGGGGAAAGACTCAAAAAAATCAGCTGCAAAAAAAGTAGAAAAACGGGCTTTCTCGGCTAACGAGGTTATTTCGGTTAAAATATTAAGTCAAACTAAAATTAAGGAATTGTTGTTTGCGCCCGAAAAAGGAAGTTACCAGGTGGTGGCCGATGGCAAAAACATTGCCCTTATTGATGCCCAAAACGCGCTGAAAGCCTCCATTATTAACGATAGTATTGAATTAAAAACCTTTGAGAAAAATTTGGGCAAATTTAGTTTTGTAAAACTGATATCGTTTGAAGAGGAGAAATCGTTCAAGGTAAAATCGGTAAACCCCGACAGGAAATCGCGTTTTTTTAACGATAACCTTTCTATTTCTATTGAAAACGGTTTGTTGCGTTTAATTAACGACAGTAAGCTGGATAATTACATTGCAGGCGTATCAGAAGCAGAGGCAGGCTCGCGTTCTACGTTTGAGTTTTACAAAGTGCAATCTATTTTAGCACGCACGTATGCCCTTAGCCACATTAACAAACATCAGTTAGAAGGTTTTAACTTGTGCGACCAAACCCATTGCCAGGCATTTTTTGGCAGAACATCTGAAGCTGATATTTTAGAAGCTGTTGTTGCCACAAAAGGCAAAGTGGTGGTTGATGAAAATATGAATTTAATTGATGCCGCGTTTCACTCAAACAGCGGTGGGCAAACCGTAAACTCAGAAGATGTGTGGGGCAAGCCCATGCCTTACTTACGTTCGATAAAAGACACTTTTAGTTTAAAAATGCCCAACTCAAAATGGCAACGCAAAATGTCGTCGCAAGACTGGCTGTCGTACTTAAAAATAAAACATAATTACCCTATTGAGGATAGTGCTGCACGCTGGTTTGCCCTGCATTTTAAGCAAGACAGCCGCAAAGCTAATTTAGAATATTACGGCATAAAAATTCCGTTAAAAAATGTGCGGAACGATTTACAGTTAAAATCCACTTTCTTTTCGTTAGAGCCTGTGGGCGATAGCCTGGTGTTTAGCGGGCGCGGCTTTGGACATGGTATTGGCATGTGCCAGGAGGGTGCCATGCGCATGACGAAAATGGGTTACAGTTACCAAGAAGTGCTTAGTTTTTATTATAAAAACGTGCATCTTATCGATATAAAAGATTTGAACTTTTTTAGGGAATAAAGCGGTTTTAATCGCTAAATTTGCAGCCTCGTTAAAAAAGTGATACAGGCTGAAACCGAAATACCAGAAACTACTGCATTACCTGCCATAACTTACTCAAAGGCGCAGGCGTTTATTAAACTTACCAAATTCAGGTTATCGTTTTTAGTTGTTTTTTCGGCTGTTATAAGTTATTTAACTGTGGCCGATGTTGTAAGCTGGCAAAAAATAGTAGCCATTGTTTTGGGTGGTTTTTTAGTTACTGCCGCCGCCAACGGGTTTAACCAAATTATAGAAAGAGAGCTGGATAAATTAATGACCCGTACCTGCCAGCGCCCTTTGCCGTTGGGTATTTTATCGCCTATGGAGGCTATGGTATTTTGTATTATTTGTGCCCTGGGGGGCATTTTTATTTTATCATTTTACACTAATATGCTTTCGGGGTTACTGGGAGCCTTATCAGTAGTATTGTATGCGGGTGTTTATACACCATTAAAACGCGTAACGCCTTTTTCGGTTTTTGTGGGGGCTTTTCCCGGTGCCATTCCAACTCTTATTGGTGCTGTAGCTGCAGCTGATGGTTTTGGAGAAATTACGTTTTATGCCTGGATATTATTTGCCGTGCAATTTATGTGGCAGTTTCCGCACTTTTGGGCAATAGCATGGGTTAGCCACGATGATTATAAAAAAGCGGGGTTTTTTATGCTGCCATCCTTAGGCGGGCGCGATAAAAGTTCGGCCTTTCAAATTGTGGTTTATACATTGTTTTTGTTGCCGGTAAGTTTAATGCCCAATATTTTTGGCTTAAGCAGCTGGGCAGCAGGTATGTTTACGTTTTTATGCGGCCTGTTTTTTTTAGCACAGGCTTTAACATTGTATTATAAAATGGACATTCCGTCGGCGCGTAAACTTATGTTTGGGTCGTTTTTATACTTACCGCTTGTTCAATTAATTATTATGTTTGGAGCTATATGGAAATAAATCAGGTATCAGAACAGGCCGTAATGGCTAATGCCAAAAAACAGCTTCTTTACTGGAGCATGGCCAGCATTGTTATTTTTTTCGGGGCCTTTTGCAGTTACTATTTAGTAATGCATGGCAATGCTAATTGGCTAACCTTTAACCTGCCTGCCTTATTTTATGTAAGCACGGCCCTTATTATTTTAAGCAGCGCCACTATGTATTGGGCACAGCAATCGGTTAAAAAAAATAATACGGCCGCCGTTAAGCAAGCCGTGCTTTTAACACTGATTTTAGGGGTATTGTTTTGCATATCGCAAATACAAGCCTGGAAAACCCTTTATGCCAGCGGTATTGTATTTGCAGGCAAGCAAAGCAGCATTGCCGGGGGTATTTTATATGTTATAACCTTTATGCACTTTTTACACATTGTGGCTGGTATAATTGCCCTTTTTGTAACCTGGGTTAACAGTGCCCGAAACAAGTATACGGCCGAAAATCACCTGGGTTTAAGCCTTTGCGGAATTTTCTGGCATTTTTTAGATATTTTATGGGTCATTTTATTTCTTTTTTTGTATTTATTTCGCTAAAATTGCAGCGTTTTTAATTTAGTAAACACTCTTTAAATAAAATATATGTCTCACTCAGTACAAATAGACGAGAAAGCAGCTTGGCACGGCGGGCATTCGCCCTTCCGCATGAGCTACGGGAAAATTTTCAAGTG